>CATJIW010000196.1 GCA_949740745.1 uncultured Lachnospiraceae bacterium
GGACGCCGTGTCCGGGATATAGTAATGGGCGTAGATCAGCAATCGTTTTTTTTCACTGCCCTGATGCATGGTCCGTACCCCTTCCTGCAGCTTTGAAAATGCATTTCCTGTAGTGTAGACATTACTTCGACAGTCTAAAGTCTGCCGGCACTTTCCGGCAACAGACTGCCCTATTTTTAAAAAAGGCATTTCATCGACTTAAAAACACCTTTTCATACTCGTTTGCGATATGTTTCCAACCGTAAGCTTCCCGAACCCGCCGCTTTGCCCGTTCACCAAGCTCTGTGCATTTCTTCTCGCTTATGGCGTCGGCTTTATCCAAAAGAGCCGCCAGATTCCCGGCATCCTTCGTCCAGTAGAGAGCGGCATCCTCTCCCACTTCTCTGTTGAAACTAACCTTTAGAAGCAGGTTCAGATCGGTACTGCCAAGAGCCTCCAGAAGAGAAGGATTGGTCCCGCCCACTTCATGCCCATGAAGATATCCGTAAGCGTTTTCCCGGATCTTTTTAAGCAGCTCCTGATCATATACGGTACCGACAAATTTGATCCGGCTGTCAGACCGAAAATGCAGCCGTTCTTCCAGCCTTGCCGCAAATCTGTCATTTACCGTAGTAATGATGGCCAGATCCTTTTGTGTCTTTGACTTCATAAATTCCCGGATCATGGTTTCAAAATTATTCTCAGGAACAAACCGTCCTACAACCAAATAATACCCATCCGGATTCAGCTTCCTCTCCTTCATCCATTTTCTGTACTTCAGATCATCATCGGATAAAGGCGACGGTGTGATTTCAGATCCATAAGAAATGTAGACCGTCTTCGGATGACAGGAAGCATACTGCCCCTGGATATAAGCCTCAATATTTTTACTGTCACAAATCAGCAGATCGGAATGCTTCACCGTGAGACGTTCGGAAAACCTCCAGTACTTCCGCACAATCCAGCTCCACTTTCTCCGCAGATATTCATGTCCGTCCGGATTCGTGTATATGACACCGCCCAGCCTGTGAACCTGTTTCTGATAATACTTCATAAAAGGACCGATCCGGTAAGCCAAGATATAAATAATCGGATGTTCCACATGATTCTGTCTGATATAAGCAATACAGGCACGTAAGGAAGCCACATCATAAAAAATCGCCTGAGCCGCTCCCAGCTCCAAAGCCCTGATCTGAAAACATCTCGCATTGTGATACTCGAATTCTCCGGTTTTCGTGTCTTTACAGGCGACATGATATTTTAACCCCGGATGATCCTGATGATATTCCGTCAGCTTGTCCACAAAGGTCTCATATCCGCCATATGCACCTGGGATGCCTTTGGAACCAATGATAAACACCTGCTGCATGATCTCTCTCCCACATCCTTGCATCTGCAGACAATTCCTACTGCCTGTCCTGCTGTTCTGACGGTGCCGGCTCTGCCGCTGAAAGGTTATTACCAGAATAATAGATTCGATAATCATCAATCAAACCTGCCTCCTGATAATTATACACTCCCGGCACACTTTTTTCAACCTCATTCCACTCATAAATTACGACAAATTCATACCCCAGCTCGGAAGCCCGCCTGAAAATGAAATCATAATCCGCCTGGCCGCTCTCAATCTGGTAATACATTCCCCACTGATCTTCATTGGCATCCAGGATATATCCCAATACATTTCTGCCGTACATAGGCCGAATCTCCCCGGAATATTGGCGAGCCTGACACAAAAAAGGTCTGGGAAGAATACATCTGGGAGCATCCTCCAGTTTTAACATAAAATCACATACTTCCTTTACCTCTCTGTCCACCTTCTCCGGATTCTGAGCCTGTGTAAAGCCTCCCTTTCGATAAACATTGCTCCCATTAAAGAGCAAAAACAACAAAGCCATTGTTAAGACCATCACTTTATCTGCCATTTTAGAAGCCGCCTGTACTAATTTTGTCACTGCATAGGCAATGACCACCGCATCCGGTATCACCCAGAACAACCTCCAATAAATAATCTGATGAAACACAAGAAAATACAGCAATGGATTCGCAACGCAGAACACCAAAAGCGCAATCGGATATAAAAAACGCTTTCTTTCTTTTTTTGCATGGGCATACAGATAAATATAAGAAGCAATAGCCATCATCAAAAAAAAGCCGTCCCCATAATATTGCTGATACCAATATGAAATCTGGTTCATTGCCTCTTCCATCTCTATCTCCTCTGTTGCCTCTCCACTATTTTATAAAATAGTATATCAGGTAGTATATCCCGTTTGGAATAATCATCATCCAAAATCGCAAAGTAATCTTCCATTTTCTTTTAACCACACCATAAAGAAATCCAAAACATCCCAGCAAAAGCGCTCCGATAATGACTCCCATTCCCGACATCAAACAAAGCGCAAAATCCAAAAACATCAGACAGATATAATCATTTTTTTTATTATACTTATAAATCCACATACAAAGCAAAAACATTGCAGGGATCCCAAGCCCCGCAATCACCGCCTTCCCCTGCCACAGGCGAAGCATGGCAAATGCCTCTGCACTATATACAGAAAAATATCCATATATCTGCAAAAACATCAATACATTCAAAAAGACACAACGATGCAGAACATCCTTTCCGAAAAACTCCTCAGAAAGCATCCACCACACCCCGAATATTGCAGTAAAAAGCGAAAGTGGAAGAAAGGTATGCGCAACAATTGTTGGAGAAATCCCTGTCAATTTTCCACAATAAGCCAGATATACAGCCCAGGGAGCAGTCACATCTTTACTTAGTTCTCCAAGCCATGTATTGATCTCATTCCCAGTATTCGGATCCGTCAAAAACATTCGATTTGTTCGAACAATATCTACTGCATTCACCACGAACCTGGAATCATCCTCATCAATATGCTTTCCCCATAAAACTGCCAGAAAAAATAATATGATCAAAATCCCCGTGACCAGGATCACTGCCTTCTCTTCCCCGGTCCTTTTCTCCCTTTGGATCCTCGGAAAATCCCGCCGATACAGGCCATAGCCGCACAAAAACACAATCCAGGCAGTAAGCAGGATGATCACCGTCCAGAAGGATGCCTTTATAAGCACGAGAGGAACAGTAACCAGCTGGCAGAAAGCCCATATCGCCACCAGCCCCAGCAGGTAAAGCTTCGGGATCGTCTTTTTGATCTGCAGAGCGTCACAGAACCCGTTCCCTGCCACATAAGGCACCGCCCAAAGCACCAGCACCGCCAGCGCAACATTTATTATCGACATAAATTCATCCTCTGATTCCGTCAGCTTATGGTCACGCTTCCGATTATCTTCACCTGATTCTGCCTGCAGATCTCAACCTCTTTGCGCAGATCATCATAACGGGATCCTCCGATCCGCTCCACAAACACCACCCCGTCTGCCGCCGCCATGGCTTCCAGAGACTCCGGATCACAGACAACAGATTTTCCGTACTGTACCGAAGCAATATCCGCTTTCATTTTGCCGCAGAGCAAAGCCTTCATCTGCTCGCATGCTTCATCACTGCATACCCCGGTCAAATACACGGACTTCATATCAGCTTTTTTTGCCCCGATGCGAACACCCGCACAAATCATGCGGATGCACTCTTCCTCCGAAAACTGCCTGCTTTTCTCTTCAAAACAGGATGAAATCCAACGATCCACCACATTCAGAAATCTTCGCTTCGGCCTTGCCGCAGAAAGTGTTCCCAGACTGGGAATGCCAAAGCATTCCTCCAGATCCTCCCTGACGCGGAGCCTTGCAGAAAAAAGATACCGGCAGGCCAGATAACAACAGGCCAAAAATACGCCTGCCGCTGCCCCTAACAGGATATACTTCTTATGGAAGAGCTCTACCTGTATGTTTTCTGCCGGCTGCTCTGCCTCAGGAAGCGTTTCCGTTTCTTCTTTTTCACCTTCCGAATCGGCCAGCAGAGCATAATAATATTCCTTCTGGGGATCCGTCATATTATTCGCAAGACCGTTCATGCTGCTGATCAGGCCGTTATATTCATCCCTCTTCTGCCTTTGCTCCGTAATCAGCTCCGGGCTGACATTTTCATAATAGGATTCCTGAATCAGGGTAATGTCAAAATCCCCGTAAATTTCCTGGAGCTCTCCGGTATTTTCCCTCACCGCCTCCTGGATAATGGGAGAAAGCGCCCTGCAGTCTTCCTCACTCAACCCGTGGATTACGATAATCAGGATATTTCCGGCCCCCTCTGCAGAAACAAGCTCTCTCACATAGGAAGCGTCGCATTCCGCCTCCATGGATTCTGCCAGAACCTCCGCCATCTCCTCATAAACGGAAGCATTGAGGATTTTTCCTGCATAGGAAGTAAGAATATCCCCCGTATGGTCTTTGGACGCCACGACCGGATAAACCGCTTCATAATGATTATCGATCAGATATTGAAGTTTCAGAGTCGGTATCCGGCTGGGATCGAATTTCATACGCACGGAACCGGAAAGATACTCGTTCAGCAATTCGCCGCTTTTCTGAAAATCCCCATAAGTCTTTACCGCAGCCTGTACCACGTCGATCTCATTGTCGGTCAGCTCCGACTCAAGCTTTTTAATCTGCTCTGCCGCTGTCAGCGGTACCCTTTCCGCAGGCTTTTTTGCCGCTTTCGTATTTTTCATATATCCCACTGCGCCAAATAAAACTGCTCCAAGCGTCAGCCAAACAAGAATCAGCCTCCATCTCAGCAGAATCCGGTACAGCAGATCCTTCAGGCTTATAGTCATTTCGTCCGTTCCATTCATAATCCCACTTCTCCAAATATTTTTTATCTTGCTCCGCTTCCCCGGAAAACAAGCAGAATTGTCTTCAGAATAATCTTGATATCCAAAAGCAGAGACCAATTATCGATGTATTCTAAATCCAGCTTCACAACCTCGTCAAAATCCTTGATATCACTGCGCCCGCTGATCTGCCAGAGGCCCGTGATCCCCGGCCGGAAGCTGATCCGCCGTTTCTGATGATAATTATACTGTTCATATTCGTCCACTGTCGGCGGCCTTGTCCCCACCAGACTCATGTCTCCCTTTAACACATTCCAGAACTGCGGAAGCTCGTCGATACTGGTTTTTCGAATAAAAGCTCCCACCTTTGTGATTCGGGGATCATTTTCCATTTTAAACATCAGCCCGTTTACTTCGTTCTGGGCCATCAATTCCTTCTTCCGTTCCTCTGCATCGGCATACATAGACCGGAATTTATAAAACTTAAATATCCTGCCGTTGACCCCCACCCTCTTCTGGCAGAAGACCAGAGGACCCTTTGATTCCAGAAGCAGAAATGGTGCAAGAATAATCCCTGCCGCCAAAGTGAAAGCAAGTCCCACCAAGGAACCGGCAATATCCATCAGCCGCTTCACGATCACCATCCGGTAATCGAAAAGCCGGCTGGAAAACGCCACCACGTGATACTGTTCCAGCCTGTAGATCTGCTTGGTCCCATGATTGTCCAAATTAAAAAGATCCAAACTCAGACTGACTACAACTCCCATTTTTTCCAACTCCAAGATCATATTTTTCAGATATGACTCCCGTTTCTGTATCTCATTTACATGAATGAACACCTCATCCACCACATGCTGAGTCGCAAATTCCAGATACTCCCCTTCTCTGCCGGAAATGAAAGGGACTCCATATACCTCCTCCGGCGGCTCCGTTTCGTCCAGCAACATAATCCCGACAATCTCCCAACGCACTTCTTTGGAATTGCGGAAACGCCGCAGCACCTCCTTCAGCTTGTCCTCCGTAGTCACAATCAGCAGATTTGTCTTCTTCCGGATATTTAAATGAAAGAAACGGTCCCAGTTTCGAATAAAAATATGCACGGCCCAGATCAGACAGGTGTTAATTACAAAAAAATATCCCATCACCAGCCGTGAAATAAACATATCGTTTTTAATGGCAAATCCCAAAAATATAGCAGTCGCAATCAGGATCAGATTATACTTAATACTCAGAAAAGCTTCCTGATAGCGGTCTCTTCGATAAAGGCCGTCATACACTCTCAAAATATAATAAGCCGCCACATGGATCACTGCTATAATGCTGAACAGAACGTCGAAATCTACCACACCCACAAACATTCTGATACTCTGATACCGCAATGCCCCTGCGACAGTAAGGCTGCAAAATGCCGCCAGCATGTCTATCAAACAAACCACTATCTCCATGATTTGATTTTTCTTACGGTACATACCCCACCCCGATAATGATTATTCTGCCGTATCAAACCCGACATTTTTTTATTATACCATAAAAGAAAACATACGCAATGAAAAAACAAGATTTTGTAACCTTTTTGTAATATTCCCTTATTTTTTCCGGATTTTTTCCATATTATTTAAGCTTCTGTCTGATTCAGGGGCTCTCTTGTAAAATTTCGAAGCGAAAAATCAGAAGCCAGCAAAGTCAGATTCGGATTGTAATACGGATCCCCATCGGTAAGAATCTTTTCCCAGCGTTTTCGGAAGGTCTCTACCTCACGGTCAAAACGGAGGATTTTCTCCGGCGTATCTTCAGTGCCCCTGGATTTTGACTCATAATGATAAAGCTGTGCAAAAGGATTGTAGGCCACCAGCTTCCCCAGGCTCCGTACTTTCAGGCAGTAGTCAATATCGTTAAAGGCCACCGCCAGTTCCTCGTCAAAACCTCCCGCAGCCTCAAATACGCTCCTCTTTGTCATCATGCAGGCAGCTGTGACCGCACTGTAATCCTGAGCGCACATGGAACGCAGAAAATAGGTCTTCTCACTTTTATGAAAACCTACAAAGGCGTGTCCGGCAATCCCTTTATACCCTACGACCACGCCGGCATGCTGGATGGTATCGTCGTCATAAAAAAGCTGCGCTCCGACGATCCCCACCTCCTCCCGCTGGCAAAAGCCCAAAAGCTCTTCAATACAGTCCGCATGGATCAGCTCCGTATCGTTATTTAAAAACAGCAGATACTCCCCTTTCGCATAAGGCAGGGCAAAATTGTTGATGGCCGAAAAATTGAAGCCGGTTCCTTTCCAGCGGATCACCCGCAGCTTTCCGTAGCTTTTCTCCAACTCTTCGTAACAGCAGAAGGTTTTCTCCTCCGTACTGTTGTTTTCCACCACGATTACTTCCAGATTTTGATAAGAAGCCCTTTCTAAAAGAGAACTAACACAGACCCGTAAATCATCCGTATGATCCTTGTTCGGAATAATCACGGAAACGAGGGGCTCCCCTTTCACCGGATACCGCACCCGGTAAGCCCCCAGCACCTCGTTTTCCTCCACCTCCACCGTTCCGATCCCTGCCCTCTCACAATGGGCCTTAATAGCTCTCGCCCCGGCCTCAAAGGCATACAGCTTCTTTTCCGGATCCTCGGCCGTAGAACCCGCATTGACCCTCCAGTGATACAGGACCCTGGGAATATGGCAGATGACCTCCGCAGCTTCCGTACAGCGGAAAATAAAGTCATAATCCTGAGAACCGTCAAATTCTGGCCGAAATCCTCCGACAGCTTCCACCAGCGCCCTTTCTGCAACGAACAGATGAGAAATATAGTTCATGCTGCGAAGCAAATCCGGGTTGAAATCCGGTTTAAAATGAGCGTCAAAATAGAAAGCCCGGCCCCGTTTTACAGTCAGCTTATCCTCATCAGAATAAAGTACCTGCACCCTGCGGCCCTTCTCCTTCTCCCGGCTGATCCGAAGGGCGCACTCATACAGCGCATCCTCCGACAGGGTATCGTCATGATCCAGAAGAACGATATAATCTCCCGATGCCATAGAAAGAGCTGCATTGGTATTTCCGGCAATGCCCCGGTTTTCCGGCAGACAGGTATACAAAATCCTTCCGTCCGCCTTTTGATATTCCTGAACCTTTTCCGAAAACCTCTCCCCGTCAAATCCTTCCGTGCCGCTTCCGTCTGCCAAGCAGAGCTCCCAGTTTCCGTAAGTCTGCTCCTGAACAGATCTTATCATTTCTGCCAGAAGCTTTTCCGGCGTCCGGTAAAGAGGCACAATAATACTGAATTTGAGCGCAGGCGCAAACTCTGTTTTTCGCTGCTTCTCCAGTTCTGCCAAAGAAGGCTGCACCTGAGACCGCCAGTCGTCATACTTGTCTTTATTCTTCTTTAATTTGCCCAGAAGCTTTTTAAAAAATGCCTTCCATCCGTATTGCTTCAAAATGGCAAAGCCCCGTCCAATGGTATCCGGCCGGAACAATTGGCGCAGCCGCACAAAAGGGACTGTGCGCTCTTGTTTGGTCCCGCCGGCCTCCAGTCTTCCCCGGATCGTCTTTCCGTCTGCACGGAATACAATCTCGTAAATCTCCCCGGCTTCACAGGAAAAAGTAATGCAGAACCCCAGCTTTAAGGGACTCTTTCCGAGGAAAAATTCCCGGTTCACGTCAAAACGCCCTGCATCTGCGCGGGCAAACGGAACGCTCCCGTTCCGCTTCCCCACAATCTCAATCTCCACAGGCACATCAGGGGAATCGCTGACCGCCCACCCTGAAACCACCATCTCGAAGTCTCTTTTTTTGATATTGTCAATATAATAGTTCACGGTTCTCCCCCGTTGCCATCTTCCTTTCGGCTTCGGAATACTTTCAAATTCTGTCACTCCCTATACTTCTGAGTAATACGAAGCATGGCGAACTCCACGCCGTCCTCCTTCGCCCGTTTCCAGTTAATTGCGCCTTGATGAGCCGAAACATCAACTCCCCAGCGTTCCGGATAGTACCCAAGATCCAAATCAACGTTTCCGGAAATCCCATTCACCCGTCCTCGTTCTGTATACTGCCACATTTCCACATTGGTAAGACCGGTGTAATTACCACCTTCATATCCGGTATTTTTGACCATTGTCCTGGTTGCCGCATCATTGAACTGCAGAATCGTATCGCTCCAGCGGTACCTTGCGATCCATATCCCATAAAGAGAAGCAATCTGATCATAATCAAACACCCGTCTCAATTTACTGGGACTTCCATAAACCCACGTTTTATATCCGGCCGCCTGTAACACAGAGCAAAATTCCTTTGCCATTGCCATATTATTCAGCTTGGCTGCCGATGTCATATGCTCTTCCTCTTCCAAATCATACACGATGGGATAAGTTACCTGATATCCTTTCAGCAGGCTGACTGCGAGCTCTGCTTCTCTTCTCGCTTCCTCCGGAGTAGATGCGTAGCTGTATACATAACCGCCGATCGGAATCCCATTGGCCAAAGCGCCTCTGGCATTTGTCTGGAAATAATTGTCTTCCATCAAAGTCGGACGATGTTTCCAGTAAAAAGCATTTTCAGTAGTTCCAGGTGCCGCCTCTCCCTTTGTCACAAGGACGATCTCAATAGCCTCCAGACGCTTGGAATACCCTTCGCTTCCGACGGATTCTCCATTTTTCCCCCATCCGGTCCATCCAAAAGTCTGACAATGAACCCGGTAATAAATATCATATTTCCCGGCCATCTCTCCGGTCAGACGGATCTCAATGGCTTCCAGACGTTTGGACTTTCCTTCTGTTCCTGAAACCTCCCAGTCTTTTACCCAATCCTGCCAGCCATAAGTCTGCACATGGGTCCGATACTCCACACTTCCTTCTGTAAAATCATGATTATCCAAACGGATCTTGATGCCTTCCAGTCGCTTGGACTTTCCCTCTGTTCCATTAGATACACCGTTAGCAGTTTCCGGCTGCCAGCCATAGGTCTGCACATGGGTCTGGTATGTAACCTTCAGGTTTTCCCTGTAGGCCCCCTCCTCTGTTCCCGGAACCGCACCGCCTTTCTCTACCAAAACAATCTCAATAGCCTCCAAACGTTTATAATAGCCGCGGCTTCCGGACGGCGCACCGTTTTTCGCCCAGCCCATCCAGCCGTAGGTCTGACAATGAACACGATAATAAATATCGTATTTCTCTGCCATTTCCCCGGTCAGACGAATCTGAATGGCCTCCAGACGTTTATATTTACCTTCTGTCCCGGAGAGCTCTCCGTCCTTTACCCAATCCATCCAGCCATACGTTTGCACATGAGTACGGTATTCCACGCTCCCCTCGATCAGATTGCGGTCAGACAAATGAATCCTGATTCCCTCCAGACGCTTGGACTTACCTATAGAACCATTGGGTACGCCATTAGAGCTCTCTGGCTGCCAGCCATAGGTCTGTACATGAGTCTGATATAAAATCTCAGGATCTGCCGTTCCGTATACTTCCGCGGCTTCTGACAGCAGTTCTGTCTCACTTTCTGTCTCTTCCGATTCCTGCACAGGCAGAGATTCTTCAGCGCCGATGCTTTCTGTAATCTCCGTTTCAGTTTCAAATATTATTTCGGATTCTGTCTCCGCATCTCCTGTCTCAGGTATCGCGCTGCTCTCCCCGATCTCGGGTACTGTACTGTCGCTTTCCTTATCCGGGCTTTCCGAAATATCCTCTGATGATACATCCTCTGCAGTCGATATAACCCCGTCCACATTTTCTCTCTCCGGCTCCTGAAGTGCCGCAGCACACAAAGGCTGTGCCAGCATGGATATACAAAGCATAAATCCCATTGCCATCTTTACCGGGTTCTTCCAAATAATTTTCTTCAAACTAATCCCTCCGTAGATTTAAACTTTCTGTTGTAGCACCATACGCTACCATTATAACGGCAATTTCTTCGTCTTGCAATCATAAAAATTTCCCAAGCTTCTTTTCCTTATCTTCCATGCTAAAATCGCTGTTCGGCAGATCTCTGCCAAACAGCGATTTCAGGAACTCACATTTTATTAAATGAATCACTCAGGTCATAAAGTCGGATCAGTCGGATCCCATTTTTGATTTGCCGGAATCGGCACCAGCACCGGCCGGTCAAAAGGACCCGGATTCGAATCATTGTAAACGGTTACCAACGTTCCGACCGCACATCTCTGGTAAAGCCAATAGGCTTCTCCACACAGCAAACGGATGCAGCCGGCCGAACGTATGATGCCCAAACCGTTATATCCTTCTGTAAGCATGGTTCTGTTATTCCTTGATTCATAAGTGATCGAATGAAACAAAACCCCCGGACTCTGTGTCAGCCTGGTCGCAAACTGAGCCTGAGTGCCATTAAACATGGTCTGCCAACGATGCTTCGCCAATGTAGGCCGGGTCCCAAGAGGCGTATCATCTCCCGTCGAACACAGCATCGCTTTCACCGGGATAATATAACCATTGGCTCCGTCAGCAGCATACACCGTTACACAATTAGCCTGCTTATTAACTTTGATCTGGTAAGAAGACTGAGGTCCGATAATGCCGTCTACATTCTGGCAAAGACTCCCGTCACCATTAAAATAATATTTCAATCCACCGATATACCTCCATCCAGTCACAGGCGCCCCATTGACCAGATAGTATCTGTTCCCATTCCTTGTCGTCCAGCCGGTTCCCCCTCCTCGGACAGCAGGAGCCGAATAATATATATTTGCATAAAATCCGGGACCGGTAAATTCATGATAAGCCGCCTGGCCAAGAGGCACCGGCTTTATCCCGCTCTTTGACCCGATCCTGATCTCGATTGCCTCTGCGCGCATTGCCAGATTTACGGTACCGGCGGTCTCTCCGTTTTTCGCCCAGCCCAGCCAGCCGTAATCCTGAACGTACACACGATAGTACACATCACTGACATTTGCCAACTGTCCGGTCAGACGGATCTGAAGGGCCTCTACCCGTTTTGACTTCCCGGATGTACCGTTCAATTCTCCATTACCGGTCCAATCCCGCCAGCCATAACTCTGCACATAAGTACGATATTCTACAGTTCCCGTCAGATTTGTTTCTCCTGTCAGCTTCACTGCCAGGGATTCCATCCTTTTATTATTGCCCGGTACTCCACAGGTAGCCCCTTCAGCAACCCAGTCCATCGTCCCATAGGTCTGCTGATGAGCCTGGTAAGTTACCCCCGGCAGCATTGCGCAGGTAATCTCCCGTTCCCCCACAGGCGCAGGAGCGGCCTCTCCTTTTTTCACCAGCCGGATCCGGATCCCTTCCAGACGCTTTGCAAGGCCGCTGGTCCCGGCCATCTCATCATTCTTCGCCCAGTTCAGCCAGCCAAGACTCTGCACATGAACACAATAATAAACATCATATTTTTCGGCCAGTTCCCCGGTCAGGCGGATCTGGATTCCCTCCAGACGCTTATACTTTCCTTCCGTTCCGGAAAAGTCGCCATTTTTCACATATTCCTGCCAGCCAAAGCTCTGCACATGGGTCCGGTACTCAATATCGCCTCCCACGCCTGCATTCTGAACGGAGATCTTGATTCCTTCCAGACGCTTTGACTTATGCTCTGTTCCGGACATCTCTCCGTTTCTCACCGGTCCCAGACTCCAGCCATAGCTCTGCACGTGAGTCTGATATTCCACATCCGGCATCACCTCCGGCGCTGAATTCTCTCCGGCGCCATAAAAAGAAACTGTTTCTGAAATGGTCTCAGACGCCGTTTCTGTCGGAGCTCCGGTTTCCTCCATGATCGTTTCAGAAGATTGCTCCGTCTCTTCGACCGTCATACCATCTGATTCCGACGGCATGTCCGGCTTTTGTACGGCATCTGCTTCCGTTTCACTTTCCTCCGGCAGGGAAGCCTCCGTCCCCGTCTGCATTTCTTCCGTAGATTCCGGGACATGCTCTTCCGAACTTTCTGTGGCATAAACAAACATCGTCTGACTGAACACACAGGCGAACATCAGTAAAACTGCGATCTGCCTGCAGCCCTTTTTCCACATCCTTTTCATAATCTTACCTCTTTTCCCACAAAATACTATATTTTAGTATATAACACTTTAATTCAAATATCCAGCCCCTTTTCCGAAAGATATTCTTAAATTATTCCTGCTTTTGTCAATTTTTCTTTTCAAGCCGAATCTCTATGGCCTCCAGACGTTTAGCCCTGCCCTCCGTCCCGGCCAATTCTCCGTTTTTCACCCACTCCTGCCAGCCTGCGCTCTGTACATGAACACGGTAACAGACATCATACTGCTCTGCCGCTTCTCCTGTCAATTCAATCCGAACAGCCTCTAAACGCTTTGAACGGCCTTCTGTACCTGCTGCCGCTCCGTCTGCCGTCCAGTCCTGCCAGCCCATGCTCTGTACATGAGTCCGGTATCGTATCCCTCCGCTGACCGGAAGGCCGCTTAAGCTGATCTTAATGGCTTCCAGACGTTTGGAACGGCCTGTCGTTCCGGCCAAAGCTCCGTTTCTAACCGGCTCCTGCCAGCCATAGCTTTGGACATGAGTCTGATAGGACACGGCCGGCTGCTGCCCTACAAAAGATCCTTCCGTATTTCCAGGCGCAGCGCTTCCTTTTTCTATAATCCGAATCTCAATGGCTTCCAGACGTTTGGACAGCCCTTCCGTCCCGGCGCTCTCTCCGTTTTTTGTCCAGCCAAGCCATCCATAGCTCTGGACATAAACACGATAATAAATATCATAATCCGAGGCGCCTGTGCCGGTCAGCCAGATCCGAATAGCCTCCATTCTTTTTGACCGATTTTCCGTCCCTGCCGGTACACCGTCAAACACCGTATCCTGCCAGCCCGCGCTCTGCACATGCGCCTGATAAGCGATCCCCACCTCCGGATTCCCGGAAACTCCTATCTTTATCGCTTCCATGCGTTTTGACCGGTTCATGGTTCCGGCCACCGCACCGTCAGATACCACATCCTGCCAGCCCACACTCTGCACATGTGCCTGATAAAAAACTGACAGGGGAACTTTTTCATTCTGTATCGGACCGGGAGAAGGCTCCTCAGGATTCAAAAGACTTATGCCAATCCGCTTCCACTGCTCTGCCGGTGCCCCCCTCTGACTGATCTGATACCAGACAGAATCACTTTTGATAAACTCACAATTATACTCCGGTTCTCTCCAGTAATATTCATCATATCTGGTTCCGCTCCCTGATAATCCGGAATCATTCCAAACGCTGTGCCCCGTTGACCTGATCTTTGCATCACTGAGCATAAAATTCTGATGAAGCACTTCTCCTGCCCGGTCCCTGTCATCCCATGTACAATCCACATGATAAGTCTCTCCGTCCAGAATCACCAGATTCCAGGCATGATTCAGCCCACTGCTGCCCACAAACTCTGTCGGAATACCAAGCCGCTCTGCCAGAAGCCCAAAAGCCAGCGCATAGCCCTGACACACAGCCCGGCCCTCCACCAGTGCGCAATACGCCGTATAACATCCCTTTCCATTATCCCATGCCGTACTAAATGTGTATGATACATCCGAAACTAAAGCTTCATGGACAATCATCAGCTTTTCCACCTGCGTCATAGAGGAATCCGTCCTGGCAAGAACCTCCGAAACCCTTGCCTCCATAGCCGCTTTCATGGCAGCGATCCGGTTCGAATCCTGCTCCCGGTACTGCCATCTGATTTTAACGGCTTTTCCAGAAGCTTCATCAGGAACGATCCCATATATATTGGATACATAGAACAACTCCGGATGTCCGTTTACCACACGCTCAAACATACTGGTCAGTTCGCCTTTTTGAGCCAATGAAATCCCCCAGCCTGATATATCCAGTTCCGGCGACACCTGACTCAGAGACTCATAAATCTGCGCTTCCATCTCTTCGGCCTGAAGAGAATAAACCCTGATCTCAGAATCTTTTGTATCCAGTGCACCTGCCTGATACAAATCTGCCGCCATTTCTTCCTCTGCCCGGACATTTTGTTTCTGAAACACCAAAAAAGACAGTGCAATTAGACCAAGTATAAATACTTTTTTTCTTCTCATTCTTTCTCCATTTTTTTCTCAGTCAGGCCTCAACATAATGTCTGTCTGTACTGCCGGGGGCCGCTCCTCCCTTCGGAACCAGACGGATCTCTATGGCCTCCAGACGTTTATGCTTGCCGCTGGTTCCGGCAGGCTCTCCGTTTTTCGCCCAGCCCATCCAGCCATAAGTCTGAGAATGAACCCTATAGTAAATATCATACTGGGCCGCCGCAGTCCCTGACAATTGAATCTCTATGGCCTCCAGACGTTTATATTTCCCTTCCGTCCCGGACATTGCCCCGTTTTTCACCCATCCCTGCCAGCCATAGGTCTGTACGTGAGTACGATAAGAAATCTCACCCGACACATTGGAAAGCCAGATCTTAATTCCCTCCAGACGTTTATGTTTCCCTTCTGTCCCATTCATTACGCCGTCCGCCGAAGCAGAAAGCCATCCATAAGTCTGACAATGAGTACTATAAGAAACACTCGCCGGTTTTACGGCCGGCATTGTCGGCGCCTCCGTTGTTTTTTTCACAAAAGGCCTTGTGGTTTTTCCAGGAGCCGCGCCGCCTTTGGGCACCAGTCGGATTTCAATTGCTTCCACCCGTTTTCCATATCCTTCGCTTCCGGCGCTTTCTCCGTTTTTAGCCCAGTCCAGCCAGCCAAAGCTCTGGCAATGTACATGATAATAAATATCGTACTTTTTTTCGGCATCTCCCGTCAATTTTATTTCCACGGCCTCCATCCGCTTGCTCTCTTTGGGAAGTCCGCTGATCTCACCGTCTGATACCCAGGCCTGCCAGCCATAGCTCTGCATGTGAACTCTGTAAGTAACGCCCCCGGAAATCGTATCAGAGAGCTTAACCATCAATGCTTTAAGCATTTTAAAGCTTCCGACCGTTCCGGCACTCTCACCGTCACCAACCCAAAAATCCCATTCCTTCCCTTCCACATTTGCCCGATAAGAAATCTGCTTATCGGCCGGCGGCGGAGCCGTAATGCCGGTCTCATTATAGTCAGGCGTCGCATAACCTACAATAGCTGTATCATTTAACCCGTAGCTCCGCTCTCTGACGCTGTTGGAAGTATTTCCTTCGATCGTGTAAACCTTTCCGCCGGATATACCCGTCACAATCCCCACATGGTTTACATAGTTGTTATTTGTATTAAACTTAAAAAAGATCAGATCCCCTGCCTTTGGAGTGTAGCTCCCTCTGTCATGCCAATAGCCGGGGTTTTTGTTATTCTGATACCAGGTCGCCATATTAACCGTAGAAGCATTCATCCGAAATATGGTCTTTGGAATATTGGCCTGATCCGCACACCAGCTCATAAACATGGCGCACCAGGCCGCCGAAGGATAATAATCCCCGCTGGCATTGACATAAACATTGTACCAGGTTCCATATTTGGTCGCCATCCCGTCCGCTTTATAATAACCCACCTGAGTTTTGGCAATGGCGATCATATCCTGTATCCGGTTTCCTGTATTTTTATGCGTGTTGGGATATCCCTGATCCGGATCTTTCAGATAGGGCGAGGAAAGGTCTCCCGGCGCCGGGCTGCCCTTCGCCTGAAGCCTTACCTGAACAGCCTCAACCGTCCTGTCCAGAGAAGAATCCACGCCGGCGCTGCCGCCGTTCTCCGCCCAGTCCAGCCAGCCATAGCCCTGCACGCACACCCGGTAATAAATATCATACTGGTCTGCTGCGGCGCCTGTAAGAGAGGCCTTTATTCTTTCTATCCGCTTTCCCTCTCCAACCGTTCCGGCATATACCTTGCCCTCTTTGTCTGCAACAGGGCTTAACCAGCCATGACCCGCACTGTAAACCTGATAATCCACACCGAGGCCGTCCACGCCGGACACCTGCAGAGCCACAGCCTCCATGCGTTTTCCGCTTCCAGGCACTCCGCAGACCGAGCCGTCCTTCCCGTCCCTCAGCCAGCTATAGGTCTGCATATGTACCTCATAAGACACCGAGGGAGCCGACACTCCATAAAGAGCTGCTTCTTCTTTGCTGACGCCGGATTCTTCCGTACTCTCCGTCTCCTGCTTACTTCCGGTTTCCTCTGTGGTTTCCGTCTCTTCCACGGAGCTGCTTTCTTCTGTTTCTTCCTCAGAGGATCCGTCCGTACCTTCTTCCCCTTCCACCGTATCTGCTTCCTCTGTGATTTCCGTCTCTTCCGTACCTGCGGAGCCGGTTTCTGTTTCCTCCGCCTGATCCGTCTGTTTTTCAGAATCGGAACCGGTCTCTATCATTTCTCCGGACGGATCCGTTTCTTCCGCAGATTCCGTTTCCCGCTCTGATTCCGTTTCCTCTGCCGCCCGGCTTTCAGAGGGGAACTCTCCTGCTGCGCCTGCTTCCATTCCGGCAGACGTCCACCCCCCAAAAAGCATGACCATTATCAATAGAAACGAAAGCACTCTTCTCATCTGTCTCATTAAAATCCCTCTTCTCTGTCAAGCCTCTTTACCAACAGTTCCTCTTCCTATACTCTCATAGGTGATCCCGCTTCCTTCAAACCTCTCGGACGGATAGCAGTTCCTCCCATCAATAATTATCGGCTTTTTCATCCGTTTCACAAAGAGCTCCGGCCGGATTTCCTGTATTTCCCTCCACTCTGTGAAGATCAGACAGAGCTCTGCCCCCTCAAGCGTCTCTTCAATGGTTTCACAATATTCAATCTCTGACGGATAAAGCTTCCTGTAATTGGCCTCCCCGATGGGATCCCACGCCCGGATCAGGGCCCCCTCCTCCAGCAGGATCGGAAGATTAACCAAGGACGGCGCCTCCCTCAGATCGTCCGTACCCGGCTTAAAGGTCAGCCCCAGGACTGCGATTCTGACTCCCGCAAAATCCTCAAAATATTTCCGCGCCTTCCGGACCATCTTAAGCTTCTGGTTCTCATTGACCTCAATGGCGGCTTTTACGGTTTTCATCTCGTAATCATAAGAATTGGCCAGCCAATGAAGCGCTTTTGTATCTTTTGGAAAACAGGAGCCGCCATAACCAATCCCCGCCTTCAGGAATTTATTCCCGATCCTTGCGTCAAACCCCATTCCGGCAGTAACGTCTTCAATATCGGCCCCCACCAGCTCACAGAGATTGGCAATTTCATTAATATAAGAAATCTTAAGGGCCAGGAAGTCATTGGAAGCATATTTTACCATCTCTGCACTCTTCCGGTCGGTCACCAGCCTGGGAGCGTCAAAGTTTTCATACACCCGCAGCATGACCTCCTTTGCAAAATCATCCTCTGCCCCGATCACGATTCTGGAGGCATGAAGAGTATCTCTCACTGCCGTCCCCTGAGCCAGAAATTCCGGATTGGACACGACAGCGATCCGGACCTGCGCCTTCCGTTCTCTCTGGATCAGCTTTTCCACCTTGTCGTTGGTACCGATGGGCACCGTAGATTTGACCACCACCACGCAGTCTCTCTCTGCCGTGTGGGCGATCTGCCTGGCCGCCTCATAAACATAGGTTAAATTGGCGGAACCGTCCTTCTTCTCCGGCGTCCCGACCCCGATAAAAATCACTTCCGCATCCCGGTATGCCTCCGCATAGTCCGTAGTAAAGGTCAGCCGCTCTTTATTTTTTTTCATCAGCTCCGACAGGCCCTCCTCGTAAATGGGGGAGAGCCCCTGCCTCATCAGCTCCACCTTTTTCTCATCAATATCCACACAGCACACAGAATGCCCGTGCTCTGCCAGACAAACGCCTGTCACCAGCCCCACATATCCTGTTCCTGCCACTGCAATTTTCATATCTGTCACACTCCGTTCCTATGCCGCTTCCACTCGTCCGCAAGAGCGGCAATCTTATCTGCCAGGGCTTCTGCATTCCCCATTTCTACAAAATGCGTCCTGCCGTCCCCTTCCCGGTAAAGCTCTCTGTTCGCCTTATTGTCCCCCAGGACCATCGGTTTTTCCATGGCCCGGTAAATATAAGCCTTTCCCGGAATCGTCCGTTTGGCCTTCCCGATCGTCCCGTGAAAATGCCCGGCCAGGCACAGATCCGCTCCGGCAATTGCTTCCGCCAGCGCCTCCTGGGAAAGCCACGGAATATACCGGACATGGGACGTATTCGGCTTCTTTGCATGTTCCCCCAAAGGGCCGATCATGTAAAAAAAGATGTCCTCTCTCATCCGCAGGCGCTCCATCGCCTCCAGAATCACGGGCACACCCTGAAGAGGGAGAACACTCCCAAAATATAATACCACAAACCGTTCTTCGAATCCACCCTCTTTTTTCTGCTCTCTGGGATAATAGATGGAAGCATCCGCTTCCAGATAAAGTGTATACAGCTTCTCCGCAGCCGCCCCCAGCTCTTTCACAAAGTAGGCTCCGTGGGCCTTTGTGTCGGCCACAACCTTATCTGACAGGGCAAGAGTCTTTTCATCCAGCCGTTTTAACAGCCGGACCGGGAAACTTCCGTCTTTGAATTTTTTCCTGTCCCAAACCAGCGTATCGTACATGGAAATAAAAAAGTCAACGGCCAGCTCCCGTTTCCGAAGCCGCCGGAAAAAGGGAACAACCAGCTGAGGCGCAAAGCCTACAAAGATCAGGTCATAAGGCTTCATGCCTGTCAAAAGCAGCCTTCCGTAAACAGAGAGCAGCCTTCTCAGATAACTTTTTTTACAGGAACCAATGACCTTGACAGAAGCCGCCCGCTCCCGGATCAAACGGATTTCCTGACTGTTCCGGATATAATCCAGATTTTTTGTGGTAATAAAAAGTACCGTTTTATGATTCAGAAATTCCAGCATGTTTCTTCCTTCTCCCGGTGATCCAATAATACAGTTTAAAGCCTGAAAAAGCGGCCATTTCTCCCAAGATCGTCCAGATCCTTGCTGTGACCACAATCAGGATCACCAGCTCACGGGCCTGCCGCTCTCCAAGAAGGATTTTTAAAATCCCCTCCCGGATCCCCATGCCGTTGGGTGAAGGACTTAAGAATCCCGCCACCCAGGAAACAGGATAGGAAAGCACCAGATAAATCCCCTGAAGCACGTCAAAATCAGAAAAGGCCGCCGCCAGTACCAGAAGCCCGGCCCCAGTCGCCAGCCAGGCTCCCACATACCGCAAAAGCGCCTGATACACAAAGCTCCGTTTCAAACGAATATCTCCGCAGTCCTTTTTCATAATCCCGGAGAGGATCCGGATCCCCAGACCGATCCAGGACGGAAGCAGGAAAAGAACGGCCGCCGCCAGAACACAGGCCGCCGCCGGCCAGGCGTTCCCTCTGCCCCGAAATAAAAACGGAATCAGGATCACAAAAAACAATCCGCTGGAAACGATCTGGAACACATACTCCAGAATGATGCTGACCGTCGCCGTCCGGGCAGAGACCCCTTTTTTATTACACAGATACGCCTTGCCCACGATACTCCAGATCCCCCCCGGAATATAACGGGCCAGAGCGCTTACCATATGGGCGTTCAGATATTCTCTCCTGCCGGGTCCCGTCTCCATTTTCCACAGAAGCCAAGTCCAGTTATAACCGGTAAGCAGAAATGCCAGGCCGTAAAGGGCCACAGACAGCAGGAACAGCGGAACCTTCATATTGGCCAGATAGGGAACGACCGATTCCCAGTTGTCAATAATATCTTTTATCATAAACCAGAGGATCAAAAGCCCCACAAAAAGGCCGCCCGCCTTAAACGCCTTTTTTTTCCAGTTACTTTTCCTTTTTTTCTGATCCGTTTCCAAATCCGTTTTCTCCAGATTTTTTTCTGCCATCATCCTGACCTCTGCTTTTCACGCCGTCATACTCCATCCTTCTCACATGATACTGCACGTCCTCCAGAAGCTTCCGGTTGGCGGCGATCACGTCTGCCAGAAAACCGATCACAATGATCTGGAAGCCCAGGAGGAGCAGGGTGCTGCAAAGGATCAGCGACTGGACATGCCCGCCTCCCGTTCCCATAAAAAAATAAACCAGGAAACGGACGCCGAGTGCGGCTCCCAAAAGGAATATGACACTGCCGACAATCGCAAAGAATTTCATCGGCTTATACATCATAAAAGCCCGGAATATGGTCACCATGGACTTTTTCACATAACCGAACATACTGTTAAACAATCGGGAAGGCCGAAGCTCCTCGTTGGTCCGGATCGGAACGGATTCCATGGCAATCTTGCTTCTTCCCGCCTGGACGATGGTCTCCAGCGTATAGGTATACTCATTGACCACATTAAGCCTCATGGCAGCTTCCCGGCTGTAGGCCCGAAACCCGCTGGGCGCATCCGGAATGTCGCTTTTGGAAGCCTTCCGCACCACATAGCTTCCCAAATGCTGAAGCTTTTTTTTCAGGAACGAGAAATGCTCCGTCTGATCAATGGGGCGGGCTCCGATCACGATATCCGTCCTTCCCTCCAGAATGGGCCGCACCAGCTTTTCAATATCCTCGGCGCAGTACTGGTTGTCCGCATCCGTATTGACGATCAGATCGGCCCCGTTACGCAGGCAAGCGTCCAGGCCGGCCATAAAGCCTTTGGCAAGCCCTTTGTTTTTCTTAAAATTCACCACATAATGAACGCCCCAGTCCCTGGCCACCTGCACCGTCCGGTCTTTGCTTCCGTCATTGATGATCAGATATTCAATCTCATCAATGCCGTCAATGTGTCTCGGAAGCGCATCCAGAGCGATCGTCAGCGTTTTTTCCTCGTTATAACAAGGCATCTGAATGATTAATTTCATGATCCTCCCTACTTTCGTATCTCAGTCACAGACAGTAAAAATTTTCGTTTTTGATAAGAAAATAAATGAAATCACCGTACAGGAATATGGCTGCTGACACCGCAGTGGCCATATTCACGATTTTCCCTGCCGCCGCTTTTTTTTCGGAGAACAAAATGTTTTCTCTCGCCCAAATATAAGCAAACAATCCTAACACACATAAATAATACCGGCTCTGCAGTCCGCCCGGATACCCGCTGAGAAAATAAAAAACATCGTATCCGTTTTTAAACTGCAACAGACAGATCAGGAGCACACTGAGATAAAGCATCTGCAGAAATATTTTCTCGCACTGCTCCATCTTCGTCTTTTTACGGAACAACCCCAAAGGAATCAGCCATATTACCGTCGGCCAAAGCCAGAACAGCCACCCTCCCTCTGTATTTTTATAAACGGCAAAAAATGTAGAATAGCATCCTGACCAGGTGGCAAGAAACTGCGATAACGCATGCTTTATATACTCCGGTACGGAATATACATTCCTCATCGCATATTCTGTAAAAAAGGCAGAATTCCTGTATCCTTCATAATCCAGCTTCTGGTAGCTCGGCTGAATAGATCCGGTCTGTCTGTATACCATCACAAAATACAGGATCACAAGCAGATACACTGGCACCGTAGGCCAAAATGCCGGCCGGAAAATTTCTCCCGGCTTTCGCCTTACCATCAATTCCCACAGCAAATACCCCCAGACAGCCAGGACAATAATAGCACCTGCCGTAACTTTCCCCATCAGCATTGCCATTACTCCAAGAGCGATCGCCCAATACGTTTTCCAGTCTCTGTCAGACTGCACAAACCGCAGCATCCCAAACGCAGAAAGCGCCCCTCCCAGAAAAGTCAGCGTATCGTTATTTAATCCGGATCCTGTAAAACATACCATGGGAATGCTGACAATGATGGTTCCAAATAACAGATGTTGTAACGGGTATCGCTTATCTAAATATCTGTATCCTACCCAAAACCACAATGCCAGTGCGGCCAGCATGACCGCAGCCGACATGCCCCTCAGCCTTGTATAATCTGCAAGAAAGCTCCCATCCTCCTGAATACGCACGCCCCCGGACAGCTTCAGCATATGGTAATACAGAGGCGGATGGCACAAATAATTCAGTCTGCCGTCAAATTCATATCGAAGCTCCCCTCCTCTGTAAGTAGAAAGCCTTTCTGCTGTCGCCCGTTCCATTTCATCAAACTGCGGTATAAGCTTCCCGGTTTTTTCCAGATAAGCAACATAAGCAACATGTGCCTCTTCATCTGGAATCTGTCCGATCTGTGCCGCATAATACCACATCTTCAAACCGGCAAATATAAGAAGCAATAAATAAATACCTCTGATTACCCTTTTCTCTGTCAGCCCGAAACGTTTATAAAGGATTGCAAAGGCAACCAGTCCGCCTCCGAAAACCGCTGTCAGCAGGATCAGCCACCGATACATAACGCTTTCATATAAAAATTTCACCGAAACCGGTATCTTTTCCTCTACTCCGTCATAACGGATCTCCACGCTCACAGTCTCACCGGACAGCCGGTTTAAATAATCTGAAACAAAGGATACCGCCCTTCCCTCCACCAATGCTTCTGCAGAAATTTTCTTAGTATAAACCTCATTGTTATTTACGCTAAAAACAACCTCAACCTCTTTTACCTTCTGCAAAAATGTCCGTTCTTCCTCTTCATACTGAATCGCAAGTCCGGTAAAAGTTTTATTTTCTGCCAGCGTAACCTCCTCCGGCATCTGGACCTTCCGTTCTTCCTGTATATAATATCGATCCGGCAATTCCGCAAACACAAAGATGACAAAAGCTGCCGCCGCCAACAGGCAGCATGCGGCAATCCCTCCCTTTACCGCCGTTTTTTTTCCTTTCCATTCCCAAAGAAGATAAACAATGTACAACATGCCAAGAACTGTCTGAAGCCCCGCCTTCAGCATCCAGTTATTATTGGCAGCTCCCACCAGCTTCCCGGTCAAGTTCGGATTCAGCAAAAACGCCGCATCTTTCTTGCTGTCCTGAATCGCATAACTGCCGTCATTTTCTATCTCTACTCGATTGCCACCCAAAACTGCGGCCTGTGTTTTTAGCTCCTCTGCACAAATGGTTCCCAAAAGAATTTTTTTACTTTTAAAAAACTGTGAATAAATTTTTATATTTTTAATCCGATATATCCCGTCGCCGGTTCCGGGATCAATTCGGATCTCGCCGCAGGAAAGGAGCGCCGGATCAATCCAAAGCTCAGCCTTGCCGTCCAAAATGGCTCCACTGCTGCTGTTTTCCAGTTCAAATCCGTTTCCCTGATTGAAAAACATCTGTGCCGAATCCTGATCATATTCGCCGTCATACTCTATTATGACCCTCACATTTACCGCTCGTGCAGACATGACCAGCCATATTGCCAGGCTGAACAATACTGCCAATGCCGTAACTACGTATTTTCTGATCTTCTGCATGATCTCTTCTCCCTGACACACTTGCATCTCTGCTTTTTTTCTCAATGCTGCTGCAAATCCAGACGCTCTGGCGTCCAGCAGACTCTCTGATCCCCGGTTTTTATATGCCGCATAACAATGCCGGTCTGAAAGCATCTCCCATGCTGTTTAAGCGCCTCCTTATCAAGCACAGCTGTAAACCCGCTGTTCATAAGGCTGTTTCCCATTTTGGAAAGGGATGCCAGATCCGGCCTTGCTTTCCATTCCGTTTCTATTTCCCATACATTTTCCAAATCGTCCTTTAAAAGAAGCTTTCGTTCCCATAAATGATTATCCTTCCTGTCCGAAATATATCCCCATCCGGAAATAACCACTTCTTCCGCAATCTCTATATGATCGATTCCGGCCTTCATCTTGTTATCAGAAACGAACTGCTGTTTCCTCCGGCTTTCCGGCACATGCAGAGCTTTATCTGCCGAAATCTTCTGCGGCAGCACATAATCTGTAATTCGCAGACTTCGCTCTCTGCCCTGTCTGCCTTTTACCACAAGAGCGATCTGGTACTCCTGTCCATGCTCCAGGCATGCCAGATCCAGATCACACTGAAACCCGGAAAAAGGAAGCCCCCTGGATTCTGGGAACGCCGCTGCCATATCCTTTCGGAACACCTTCTGCGTCTCCGCTTCATATGATTTCCCCCGGTTTCCCAGAAAAGCCAAAGAAACTTCTGTATCCAGCGAACTGCCTCCATCTCCTTCATAAGCCCATCCATGCATATGAAATTTGGCTCCGGCTTCAAACTGATCAATGAAAAAATGCAGAACTTCCCCGATTTTCAGATTTTCCGCCTTAAATTCCTTCAGTCTGCAGAATACAGGTTCCTTTGCAGCCTGAATCTCATAATCCACGGCATCCTCAGTTAAATTAGAGCTATAAAAGGGATCCTTCTCTTTATACCATGGATGCTTTGCATACAGAAGCTCCCTCTCGTTCCGGAGCCTGTCTTCATTGTCCTCGCCCCGGCTCAAAGATTCGTAGTGATACAGGATCACGTCATTACGAACGGAATTATAATATCCCTTTTCATACAGCCTGAGACACAGATCCACATCATTATACGCCACCGGAATCGCCTCGTCAAAGGCTCCGGCTTCCCGAAATTTCCGGGCAGAAACCAGAAGACAGGCGCCTGTCACCGCCGAATAATTCCACGTAACACGGTTCTTTCCAAAATAATGAACCGCCCGGTCGTCGGCGCCCTGCAGCCCGTGACACGGCCCAGTCTTCAGGCCGATCACTCCCGCATGCTGCAGTTTATGGCTGTCCGGATAAAGCAGCTTCGCTCCCACTGCCCCGGCATGCTTTAAGGCAGCCTGTCCCAGCAGAATACCCAGCCAGTCTCCAAGGCGCACCTCCGTGTCATCATTTAAAAACAAAAGATATTCTCCCGATGCGGCTGCGGCACCCTGGTTGCACATGGCTGAAAAATTAAAGAACTGCTTCTCATATAAATATTTACTGTTTTCCGCTTTGCAGAGTTCCGTTACAGCTGCTTTGTTCTCCTCCGAGCTGCCGTTGTCAACGACTATGATCTCATAATTTTTATAAATGGTAAGCTTCCGAACAGATACCATACATCGTTTCAATACCTGAACATTGTCTTTTGAGGGAATGATAATGGAAACCAGAGGCGCTCCCTCCGCCTGATACACCACCTGATACTGCCCCATATCCGGAACAGCTGCAGTTTTTCCGGAAAGCCCTCTTCTCTCAAGTGCACTCTGCCTGACTGCTCTCAGGGCTTCTGCCCTGCGCTTTTTTTCCTGACAGCCCCGGAAGACAGTTTTCCTGTGCTTTTTTCTATGATACAGCACCTTCGGCACGTGTCCGATCCTGCAGCCCCTGCAGATTTCCGTAAATTTTAATAAAAAATCATACGCCTCTGCTTCAGAAAAACCGGCCCGGATCTCTCCCGCCCTTTCTGCAACAGTCCTTCTGTAGAAAGCCAGATGCTCCGCATAAGGAAAATCCATCAAAAGATCCGGAGACCAGTCCGGTTTAAAAAAAGGAGAAAACCTTTCTTTCCCATCTTCCGAGATCCAGTCTTCATCACTATAGATCAGATCATATTCCGGATTTTCATTCAGGGCTTTCACCATCTCGTAAAGCGCATCCGGAGCTAGCACATCGCCTGGATCCAGAAAAGCAATAAATTCCCCCTTTGCCTTCCGGGCCGGATCAGAGATCAGCTCCCAGTTCTGATAGACCTGTTTTTTGACGGATTCTGCAGACACCTGAGCCTCTGCCTCCTCTCCTCTTCCTGAGGAAAGAAAAACAGAAATAAGCGGAAGAAATTCCGGCAGCGGCCTCTTTTCCTCTGTTCTCTCATTTTCCGCCATCCATCGTCCATAACGGCTTTCCATCTCCTGCAGCGTCCTGGACTTTACAAATTCATAACCCTTTTTTCCATATTTTTTTCTGATCTGCCGCAGATCGTCATACCGCCCCGTCATTTTCAAATATTTCTGATCCATCCGCTTCCCCGCATTTACTTTATCTGCCTTTCGACCCCTTTAAAATCTGTTTTCCCTTTGCAAAAAATCGCCACCAAAGCCTGCCCCGCAATCGATCCAGATACTGCTTCATCTGTTCATTTTCCGCCGACAAAGCATCATTCCTGACCGACAGCGCCTTCTTTTCTTCCTGCAAATCCCTGCAGGAGGCCGTCAGGGCCATCAGCTCTTTCTTCCAGGCTCCTGCCATGGCTTCTGCAAAAAAAGACACGGTCACGGTTCTAATCCCTTCTGCTCTGCCCAATATGAGCTGCGGATCCTCCGTGCCGAACACGTAGGTTCCGTCCTCCAGACGCAGGCCGTTGCTTTCCTCCGGGACAAGCTCTTTTTCCTCGTCCGATATCCGCAGCCCCCGGATGATTGCCGCCGAAGCCGCCGGATCGATCCGAAGCCTCTTCGTCCCTTCCGGAAGCTGTGCCTGCACCTCAATTTCCTGTTCCTGATAAAAATAAGTCTTTTTAAGGGAATGTTCCTCACAAAAGCCTTTCCCATCGTCAAAATAAAGCTGAAGGGTCTCCATACGGCCGGCCAGAAGCATGTCTCTCGCCGGAATCCGGGGCCGCAGCATGGTCTTTTTCAATTCTGACAGTGTATTTTGATTCCCGGCCACGTACTTCTGGAAGTTTTCCTCCATTTCCCCGTACATGGAAAGATCCCCGTCCGATATCCCAAGCAGACGGAAAATGTGCAGATCCAGCAGGCCGTCCCGTTTGGTGCTGCCGTGCAGATAATAATGCACCGCCCGGTATACGATATATTCAACGGGTACCGGAAAATCCAAAATCCATTCATAATCAAGGATCGTCCAACGCTCTCCAAGCAAAAGATTTCCAAAGATCAGGTCGATATTGGAAATTTTAAGGGATCTGCAATCCATAAACCGGGTATTCTTCCCAAATACCTCGTCAAAGGCTTCCGTATACTGAAAAGGGATGTTATCGGAAAGCGTATACAGGAGATCCCTGTACTTTTTGATCTCCTCCACAATATCCAGATAGCGGCCTTTCTGATACAGCCCGTCCAGATAATGCTCCAGGGTCTCGCCTTCGACAAATTCAAACTCCACGCCCTTTTCCAGCTTTCTGCACCGGTTCGGCACGAAAAGCGTTCCGGCAAAGCTCTCCTCCATCTGAAGAAAATGACGGTAAAGGCCGTCCACATGATCCTGTGCCTCTTTCACCAGCGGATACTTCCGGACCGTCTTTGTTCCGTCTTCCTCCATGCATATAACTGTTTTGATCCGAAACCTGGCCGCCCTGTCGCCTGAATATTTACAAAATACCGGATTCATGGCTTCTCCTCTCTGATCATAATCAAAAATGAATTGGAATATGCCGGAAACTGCCCTTCCTCAATAATCGTATCAAATACCTTGGCCTCGTCAAAGGTCAGAAGACGCCCCATATCAAAATTATTGAAATTGTTGTTCAGCTCTCCTGCCTTTGGAAGATAATCGTCTGAATAGATGCTCATCGGAAATTTATAATCCGGATAGGGATAATAAAATTTTTCTATCCTGCAGCCGCAGCGGCTCACAATCTGTTCCAGTCCTTCCTTCGTAAAAGTACGGGCGTTTTTCGTGTTCCGATAGCCCTCGAGCCCTTCATAGACCTCCTGTTTGTGATCCTCCACGCATCCCGCCCAGTATTTCAGCCCGAATTTGTTTTCAATGGCCATGATAATCTTCCCGCCCGGCTTTAAATGCCCTTTCAGGGAACACAGGAAGTCCTCATAAGGATGTTCCGTCCCCATATATCCGATCGCATATTCAAACACCCCGATCAGAGTAATGATATCATAGGCTTCCGTAAGACCCGCCGAAATATCCCGGTAATTTCCAAGAAGGATCTCAATATTATCAAGCTCCCGATGACGGAAGGCATTGATCAGAGAACGCTTTTTCGAAAGATCGATGCAGGTCACCTTCCCATATTTTTCTGCCAGCTTTCCCGTAATGGCGCCGCACCCGGCCCCTACCTCCAGTACGGAAGCCTCTTTGTCGTCTTCCATCCAGTCAACGATGTTCTCCCGATTTGCAGAGAGATGGTACAGAACGGCCCAGTCCTGCTTTTCCCTTATGATCTTCTCATACTCAGAACCGTCATGATTCCTCACGATGTCTAACAGCTCGTCTTCCACCAGCCCGTCCGAATAAAAATCCCTTCCCCCGTAAAACCGGTCATCCAAACGGACCTTTCCTATCATTTCCATAATCTCCGCTCCCTAAACGATCTCTATTTTTGAATTCATATCGTAAAAACCCACGGAATTTTTATCTGATATCACTGTGATATTGCAGACGTCATATAATCTGTGGTAGACCTGAAAATCATCTCCGCTGTAGCCGGTGCAGCCCAGGGAAAGCAGATATTCTCCACCCTGAAGGTTCATGGTCTGAACAAAAGAGACGGTTCTCGTGCTTCCTGCCGCCGTATGGTCCACATAAACATGCTCGAACATGGTATTGGTCCCGGTGATCTCCGTCCCCCGAAGATCCTTGACCGTAAAAGCAAAGATTGGATTGATGATATACTGATGGAACATGACCTTGAAGCGTATCGTAAAGGCCTCTCCCTTCACGATGCTGTTGGTAATCAGCCCTCTGTCGTCAAGCAGCGCATAGTCAACGATATGTGCCGCTCCGTTTCCGTATTCGAGACAGTCCGGATTGTTGTTCAGGCTGTCCTTCCATAGCGTTCCCTCCCGGATACCTGCCCTCTCCCGCTCCTCGCCGGCTGCCGGTGCTACGTCAAGCTGATGGACGATCAGCTTTTTGTAGGCGTCAACCACCTCCTTGGGCTCCCCCTCCATAACCTTCTCGCCTCTGTTCAATAAAATGACCCTGTCGCAGTACTTGGAAACGCTTCCCAGGTCATGACTGACGAAAAGGATGGTTTTTCCAAGCTCTTTAAACTCCTCAAATTTTTTATAGCACTTGGCCTGAAAAAAAACGTCCCCCACAGACAGGGCTTCATCCACGATCAGGATCTCCGGATCGATATTGATCGCCACGGCAAAAGCCAGCCGCACAAACATGCCGCTGGAATAGGTTTTTACCGGCTGATGGATAAATTCACCGATATCGGCAAATTTAAGGATCTCCTCCAGCCTTGCATCAATCTCTTCTTTTTTGAAGCCATTCATCGTGCCGTTGAGATATACGTTTTCCAGTCCCGTATATTCCATATTAAATCCGGCTCCCAGCTCCAGAAGAGCAGAGATCCTTCCCTCGATCTCAACCTTCCCCGCTGTCGGGCTCAGGATCCCGGTAATGATCTTCAGCATGGTGGATTTTCCGGAGCCATTGGTACCGATCAGCCCCACGGTTTCTCCTTTTTTTACAGAAAAGGACATATGGCGCAGCGCATAATGCTCCACGTATTTTTTCTTTTTGGACAGGCCGAGCGATTCCTTTAACCGGTCGCCCGGCCTGCTGTATAACTTGTACATCTTGCTGACGTCTTTTACTTCGATTGCCTGTCTGCCCATATTCCTCTCCACACTATAACACATCCGCAAAATGAACCTTCAGCCGCTTAAAGATCCCGGTCCCCATCGCAAACACCGCCAGGGTGAACACCCAGAAATAGATCGTAAGCTTCGGATGATCCCAGAAGTTCGCCTTATATACAAAGATGTCCCGGTAACCGGAAGTAATATAATACATAGGATTCAGCTTAAAAACCGTTTTAACGGCCGAAGGGATCTCCATGGTCTCCAGATTCCACATGATCGGAGTCATCCAGATCCCCACCTGCAGGATGATACTGATAATCTGCGTCAGATCCTTGAAAAATACCACGACTGCCGAAGTTGCATAAGAAAGCCCCAGCACCAGCATAAAGGTACAGAAGGAATAATAAACAAGCTGGAGATAATAAAGATCCGGGAACTTCCCGTAACAGCAATAAATAACGACGACCAGGACCACAAAGGCCGCATGTACAAACAATGCCGATATGATCTTAATGACCGGCAGAATGCTGATCCGAAACACAACCTTTTTCACCAGATAAGCGTACTCGTTCAGAGTATTGGTCCCTGCCCCCCAGGCATCGGAAAAGAAAAACCAGGGAACGATCCCGGCAATCAGCCACAGGACAAAAGGGATTTCGATCCCCGCTCCCATGGAAATATCCGGCGACTTTAAGCCCTTCTGGAACACAAACCAGTACACCAGCACCGTCACGATCGGCTGGATAAACGCCCAGACCGCACCAAAATAGGAGCCTGCATACTTTGTCTTAAAATCATTTTTCGCTAAAGACCATATCAGCTTCCTTTCAGAAACAACCTCTCTGAGAAGGGAAAGCCGTCTTTTCGTTTCTGGCATAGACCTACCCTCTTTTGCCGGCCGTGTAGCCTGCAATACCGTCCCATTTCTGATCCTTGTCTGAAATAATCAGATCCTCTTTTCCCATGCCCTGCGGCATGGGCCACTCCACGCCGATTTCCGGATCGTCCCATTTCAGGCCGCCCTCGTCATTGGGATGATAAAAATCCGTACATTTATAGGCAAATTCTGCCGACTCGGAAAGCACCACAAAGCCATGGGCAAAATTCTTCGGAATAAAAAACTGTTTTTTATTTTCTGCGGACAGGATTACGCCGTGCCACTGCCCGTAGGTTTTCGAACCGGGGCGAAGATCCACCGCCACGTCAAAAACCTCGCCGCTTACCACCCGCACCAGCTTGTCCTGAGGGAACCGGATCTGAAAATGAAGCCCCCGCAGCACCCCTTTTCTGGAGCGGGACTGGTTGTCCTGCACGAATTCCAGATCAATGCCGGCCGCCTTATAATCGTTATAATTATAGGTTTCCATAAAATATCCGCGTTCGTCGCCGAACACCGCCGGCGTAATAATCTTCAGGCCCTCGATTTCACAGGTTTCCACTGTAATCTTTCCCATTTTTTCCTCCTTCTGAGTCTGATCTGTTATGTTCCCTTCCCATAATGGAAGCCGTCTTTTTCATAATTAATGGCTAGTATAACACAGAAGCCTCCGTTTCGTCTACTTTTAAAGAACAATCTCCTGAAGACAGGGTCAGATTCCTGTTGTAACAGGGATCGCCCGATTCCAGCAGGGTCCCCCACCGCTTCCTCATAAACGCCTCTTCCTCCGAAAACCGTTTCTTCTTGTCCGGAGTATCCTCGCCTCCCCGGCTCAGGGATTCGTGGTGATACAAGCGGGCCCTCGGCTCATACATGACCAAAAATCCCGCCTCTCCAAGCCTCAGACAGAAGTCCACGTCGTTAAAGGCTACCGTCAGCATCTCCTCCAGCCCTCCAAGCTTCCGGTACCGCTCCCTTTCCACCATCAGACAGGCTCCTGTCACGGCACTGTAATCCTGCTGCAGGATCGCCCGCGCAAAATAACCTGGAACCCATTCCGGCTGCCTGCTGAAAATATGTCCGGCAATCCCCCCAAGTCCCAGAACCACGCCGCCGTGCTGAATCGTATCGTCCGGATACAAAAGCTTCGCCCCCACCGCCCCGATCTCCGGCCGCTGACAGTCGGCAAGCATAAGCCCCAGCCATTCCGGCGACAGAACCTCCGTGTCATTATTTAACAGAAGGCAGTATTCCCCCCTGGCGTTTTCCACTCCAAAATTATTGATGGCAGAATAATTAAACCCGCTTTCCCAGCGCAGAATGCGGATCCTGCCGTCTTTCTCCAGCTCCCGGTAATATGCGAAGGTTTCCTCCTGTTCACTGTTGTTCTCAAGGATGAGGATTTCATAATTCCGGTACTTTGTCTTTGTCAGAACCGATTCCACACACCTGCGGAGACATTCCTTTTCATCCCTGTTTGGAATCAGGATCGACACCAGCGGCTCTCCCTTTAACTCATAATCCACATAATAATATCCCAGCTGCTCCTGCATTCCCACCGATGCCGAAACCTGCCGTCTCTTCAGGTGCTCTTCAATCGCCCGCCGTCCGGCCTCATAGCAGTACATTTTACTCTCCGGATTTGCCGCCGTAGAAAGAGGATGCATCCGCCAGTGATACAAAACCCTGGGAATATGGGCCACCTTCCTGGACTGCTCCACGCACCGAAGGATAAAATCATAATCCTGCGCACCGTCAAACTCACTGCAAAATACCCCTGCCTTTTTAACTACGCTGCTCTTTGCCGCAAACAAATGGCAGATATAATTATTGGAACGCAGAAGATCCGGATTAAAGTCCGGCTTAAAATGGGGATCAAAATAATGCTTCAGATCCAATGACACCTTATCCTCATCGGAATAAGCCACGTCTGCCTCCGGATCCTCATTAAAAACCCTCACAAACTCAAAAAGCGCCTCTTCGGATAACAGATCGTCATGATCCAGCAGCATGATCACCTGGCCGCGGGCCATCTCAAGGGCTTCATTGGTATTGCCGGAAATCCCCCTGTTCTCTGCCAGCCTTTTGTATCGGATCCTCCCGTCCTTCCGATACGCCTGCATTTCCTTTTCCACAGTATCGTCTTCTGCCGCGCCTCCGTCTGCAATGCAAAGCTCCCATTTCCTGTAGGTCTGTTCCTTTACGGAGCCGATCATCTGATGCAGGAATGCCTTTGGCGTCTTATATGCGGGCACGATGATGCTGACCAGCGGCTCATAGTCAAAGGCTGCCTCTCTCTGCCTTTCCAGTTCCTTTCCGGACGTTTTTCGCTTTAGTCTCCAGACGTCATATCCATAAGCGCCGGAAGCATATCGGATCTTCCACTGATCCTTAAGGGCCTCTGCCCCGTCTCTCCTCCATGTTCCAAGATCCGCCTTAAGCTCCTTCAGCCGGTAGCTTTTTAAAATCTTCTTAACGGGCTGATATGGGCGCATCGCCTTTGCCTGTTTTTTCTTCAGCTCCCGGATGTCTAAAAAAACCCGGAGCTCGTCAATTCCGTTCTCTATGATCCAGTAATAATCCTGCTTCTCTTCGTACCGGAACCGGATATCAAATCCACAGTTTAAATCCCGGCCGTCTCCCCATACACTTAAACTGGCATCCTCCCTCCTTGTTTTATGAAAGGTGAGCGGCACCGCTTCCCCCTGCTCCGTACAAATCCGATAAACGGGCGGACGGCCGCAGGCCGTCGAAATCCCCCATCCGCCCATGGATACATAGTCTGAACTGAGCAAAATCTGATCTACCGAATATTTTAAAGATACTTCCCTTAACGATTCCTTTTCCATAACCGGATCATCCTTCCGTTTCACACCATCGTCTGAACAATGGAAACCAGCGCCACCACTTCCACCCATCCGATGAATGGATAGACATATTTCTCTTTTTGTTCTGTCTGATCTAAAATTTTGTTCGTTCCAAACATCGTGGCAAGAAGAATCACCACAGGTATAAAATACCGTCCCTGAATTCCCTCCACAACGTCTGCTCCTACCGCAGTCCACTGTACATACAGGCTTCCAAAAATCAGGGCAGTGACTGCCAGGCATATGCCCCCTGCGACGTATCGGTCCTTTTTCCTGATCTTTGGCCCGTCTTTTTCCGCAACGGCCGACAGCATCACAAGCAGAAACATGTAGAGCAGCAAAGCCGTCTGACTGACCCCGATATTCATCCATCCCAGAGCGTTTCCCAAAACCCCGAATCCCCAATGGGCTCCGTAATTCATAACTGTGCGGTAAACCGCCTGCACAAAAGCGAAGGGATGGCCAAAAACATATCTCACCTGGGCCGCACTGTCAACTCCCGGCTGGAATTCCATTAAATATCCGGAGGATATGGTCAGCCAGACCAAATTTCCGAAAATTGCCAGTAGCATCGCACCGCCGAGAACTGCAGCAAATTTTCTGGCATTTCCAAATTTCTCCCTGGGTATGATAAAATAAATGGCACAAAGCGGCAGGTAAACAATTTTGCATAAAGCAACGAAAAGGACACCAAGATAAAGAAAAGCATAATCTTTTTTAGAAAGAAGCTCCTTGTCGTTGTATGCCAGGTACAGCGCATGGGCAACCATCAGCATGGACAGGGAATTGATCAGGCAGTCCGCCGCCAAAGACACGGATTCCTGCAGGAACATCGGCATCAGCGCAATCAAAACAAGGCTCAGCTTCTTTACAGGTATCAGTTTTATCGACAGATAAACCATGGCCAGGCTGGACAGCATGGCAAACAGCTTTCCCATAAAGGTAATCCCAAACACCGTATCGCTCACAAGCTTCCCCAGGAACATTCCGACTGCCTGCGGCAGATAGGATACCGGAGCATACAGAGCCGTATTGGGGAATATCTGCCATTCCGGCTTATCATAATGAACCTTTGCCCCTATGACGCTCCAGATATCACTGTATTCCACGCCTGAAATACTCGGCCTGACATATGGCATCGAAGGCAGCTCCCTTCCTCCCACTCCATTCCTCTGGTCAGAAATCAAATGGCCCTCTGTGATTTCAAAAATCCTTAAAAAGTGCCGGGATTCATCCGGAACCTGAGAATAAGGAATTAAAATCAGGAAAAACAGCCCAAGGACGGTTCCCAACAGTAAGAACCGACGCTCCTGCCGCATTTTCCGGACCCCCGCAAACACAGAGACCCCCCAAATGCAGACCGTCGCAAGGACCATAAATAATAATACTGTATTTTTACTGATATACTTATAAAAATTCCGGACGCATACGACCTGCTCTTTTAAAACCCCGCCGAAAAGATCTGTCTCCTCCAGCTTTTCGTCCGACAGGGCAGAACCGATCCTCAGACAGGAAGCCCGATCCTCTGCGTTGGAGCGCAGGACCAGCCGAAAGGTTTTTCCTGCCGTCCCCTGCAGCTTCTCAGGCAGAAAAAAATGATTATACGTTTCGGACCGGATCTCGGTGCCGAAAATTTCCCATTCCGCAGCCAGTACGCCCTCCGAATACAGTTCCGCATGCACGATGTCTCCGGAAGAGGCTGCTCCGCTGATGAAATACAAATCAATGCCGGCCAAAGTATCCTGTTCACATACAAATTCCTGCTCCAGGGTACCGTCCGCAGCAGTCAGTGCGATCTGCCCTCTGTAATATACGTCTTTTTCATATTTGCAGACGGCATCAAAATCCGCAGACCAAACTGTCAGAATACCGGCAATCATAAGAACAGCCAGGTAAATTCCCCATTTCACGTCTTTTATCCTTTTCATATCAACACGCCCCTCTGTCTTTGCTTATTTCCGGTCAGGCAACCCTTTTTCCTGCCGCCAGGGCAGGAAACCGCCCCAGCCCTTTTATCAGTTTGCTGATGCCAAATGATACTGCAAGCACAACGACGCCCCGGATCAGGACATACGCCGGCTCTGCCGCATTACTGATCTGTGTCATTCCATCCGCATGAAACAGCCTCAGAACCGCATCCCGGAAGCCTCTGGCATCCAGAAAGAATATCACTCCATAATGTACCAAATAAATATAAAAGCTGGAATCCGATATCTGAAAAACCGCTTTCTTTAAAATATCACACTTCATTTCAAAGCTGTACAGAAAAAGAAAGCAGGAAGTCGATGCCAGTACGGCCGCCCCGGTATTCCAAAATAAATAATACGAATTATCACCGAGCCCGTACAATTTTATTTGAAGCATCCATCGGATCAGTTCGGTTCCCGCCAGGACAGAAAAAGACAGCCATCTCAAGCCTCTGTTATTTCGTATACGGTCCTTATTCTGATAAATCAGATATCCGGTCAGAAGATAAACCACAGGCACAGAAAGTATAAAATAAGGCGTCACAGGCCATGCCGTAAAAACCTTTGCGTCATTCACAAGCAGTCCTGCGAGATTCAGCGCTATAATATAAACAATGTATTTATGATTCTCTTTCCTGCATAAAGGCTTTAACAGCGGAAACAATAAAATAACCTGAACATACGTAAAAATATACCACAAATGCTCACAGTGGTACCCTCCGTGACTCCAATTCAGCAAGCTTACTAGCAATTCCTTCCATCTGCCCCCTGCATCGCCCATGCAGTCAAAAAAAAGCCTTTCCTGATTTATCCATGGATAAAAAGTATAAGACAGAAGCATCACTGCCAGAAAAGGCACCACAATTCTCTGAAACGTCTTTTTCAACAGCCTGATAAAAGAGGCGTTCTGAAACAGAAAACAGCCTGCCAAAATAAAAAACAACGCCACCCCGTCGCCAAACAGGACCCTGTATAAAATCTTACTTTTATCTCCCGGATCTCCTGCCGCAAAATCATTCACATGTACGGCAATCACGATGCAGCACGCCAGCGCCCTTATTTTTTCAATGTCAATATCTCTGGCTTTCCCTTTTTCCATCTTCGTTTTCTCACTTTACTGCTTGATTTGATTCAGCATCAGCTCATACTGCTGCCTGTGTTTTTTGATTACCACCTGAAGGATGATCCCGCAGATCCATAACAGCATTCCGGCCACGGCAATAAAGCCTCCGGCGATCAGCGTCGGAAACCTTAAAACCAGTCCGGTTGCAAAATAGTTTTGAAAAACCGGTACTAAAAGAATGACTGCAACGATCCATAAGCATAAGGCCGCCGTAGTAAAAAAGCAAAAAGGCTTATAATCCTTGAAGAGAGTGGAAACGGTTTTCAGCACTTTAATGCCGTCCGATACCGTATTCAGCTTCGATACGCTTCCTTCCGGCCGGTCCCGATAAGCCACCGGTATTTCTTTTATCAGAAAATTTTTATCAAGAGCATGAATCGTCATCTCCGTTTCGATTTCAAAGCCTCTGGAAAGCACCGGAAAGGATTTGACAAACAGACGGCTGAACGCACGATACCCCGTCATAATATCCTTTACTTCACTGTGGAACAGCCGGTTAATCAAGCTACGGACCACCCGGTTCCCCATATTATGGAACATGCGCTTATTTTCGGTAAAATACGTGGAAGAAAGCCTGTCCCCGATCACCATGTCCGCTTTTTTCTCCAAAATCAAAGAACACATCTCTTTTGCAGACTCTGCCGGATACGTGTCGTCCCCATCGATCATCAGATAACAATCCGCTTCAATATCCCGGAACATGCTTCGGATCACGTTTCCTTTTCCCTGGCGATATTCATATCGAACAACCGCACCGGCCTTTCTGGCAATTTCATCCGTTCCATCCGTAGAATTGTTATCATAAACATAGATGTCAGCCTCAGGCAGCGCTTCCTGATAATCCTCTATGACCTTTTTAATTGTGATGCTTTCGTTATAACACGGAATCAGCACTGCTATTTTATTCCCCATATTGACCACCTCATTTTTCTATTCGTACTTTTTGAACCAGCGATCGGACATATCGATACAAATAATACAAACCGATCATCTCCAACGTCTCCATCAACGGAACGACGGCACACAGATAATCATAAACCCTCCGGTCATATAAAAAACAACAAAACCACATAACCGCAAAAACAAGTGCCAAACAGCTTCCCGCCATCCCCAACGTCACCAACAGGACAGAAACATCTCTTCCTGATGCCTGTTTCCTAAATATCCTTGAAAATGTCGTCCCAATCAGCAATAAGATTCCGGCCAAAGCGCCGAAAAATATCGGATATCCCGTCTTCTGATATAAACCGGTAATTTGATTGTCAAACTCCGCCATTCTCTCATCATATCTCCGATATTGGCCAGCCATCCCATCCCGCAAAAAATGAGAACCTGTCAAAGCGGCCATAACTGTAAGTTCATTCTCATTTCCGCGAGGTTCCCGCACAGCCGTAACATTCTCTTTATAGGCCACCAGCATTTTTGCAATCTGCGGCAGGCGTTTTCCATAATAAGCCGCCATCTCCTCGAATGTAAAGCCCCTTGCAATCGGAGAAATATAAATCCGTCCATCCAAAGCCTTCAAATGTCCGCCGTCATATGCCTCCTGGAGCTCTTCATGAATTTTCTTATAATAAGAATCTACGCAGACACCCCCTCCATCATAAACTCCCGCCATGGAGACCGCATCCCGAAATGCCCAGACATACATATCCCCGGTTCCTTCCTTCCCCTCCTTAAACCAGTTATTCCAGCTCTGTTCTATATAAGGAAGCAGCTCCTTCAATGTCACACTATGCTCCGCCGCAGTACGAATCATATTACGGCTTACCCATACATTCAGATCCTCATATCCGGTTCCATCGTCAACCCGAAGCAAATCTGACAAAACTTCCTTATAATAAGTGTCTGAGCGGTCCGTAATGGTATACTCTCCATAATAATGATAATTAAGCACCTTGTACCCAAATGTCACACAGGCCAAAACGAACAAGGGCGAGAGCACCGCTGCAATTTTCATCTGTTTCCATGTATGATTGCTTCTCCAGAGATTTATGATCGTAACCAGCATCCCGCCGCAGACAAAAGGCAGAATCCATACGGAATCCTCTTTCAAAAAATAAAAAATCGGCAAAACAATACAGCCCAAAACCGTCCACCCGGCAAATTCTTTTTTATTCTGCGCTTTATGCTGCCCGATGACCGCAGCAAACACCAGCAAGGTAAATATAACTATATATCCTCCCCTGTATATCTTCTGCACATTTTCCTCATGAAACATAACCGGAGAATACAGCAAAAACACATACAGGACCACCGCAAACCTACGGCTCCCAATCAGACGATACATGGCCAGCGCAAAAAGCACGACTGAAAAAATATATCCCATGGCCATTGATGCAGAATAGGAAATGCCCAAAATATAATTTAAAGCCAGAAGAAGCGCAGGCGAAGCAGTTTTTAATAACGTAAAAGAAGAAAAATCCCCCAGCCACTCTCCCCTTAATATGCTGCCCGCATAATTTACATAAAGATATTCATCATGAACCGTATCTGCCCGCAGATAAATCGGCATCTTTATGCCCAAATAAAAACGAAACAAGGTCAATATCACAAGAATCCCTGCCGCCAGTCTGATTTTTGTTTTCTTGTTTATATTCCAACCCTCCGGCATGCTGCATCCCCCTTTAAACGAACGGCAGCAGATCCTCCTGCCGCTCATAGTATTTTACCCTTTTTACCCCCTGTTGTAAAGAAGTAATCCTCCCTGTCATACTGCCTTGCCGCAAATCTTTTCTGTCTCAGTGACATCCGGCCAGCATCGCAGCCGTCACCCGCTGAAGAGCCAAAACATTTAATACCACTGCAGACAGGATAATTCCCTGATCCAGGATCCCCTCCGTAACGAAGCTTCCATTTATAATCAGGCGTCTATTCCTTAAGGTTAAAAGAAACAGAGGAAGAATCGGAAGAAAATATCTTCCCTGAACACCCCGGACATAAAGCTGCCCCACCGGGGTCCACCCAAGGAGCATAGATAAAAGCACTAAAAACGAAACTCCCGTACAGAGCACCAGGCACCAAACCCGATTTCCCGCCGCCAGGGAAGCCTTCCCCTCTTCTTCTTTAAATGCCGCCAGAAATAAAAGCGCAGAGAAACCCACCACATACAGACTACTCAAAGGTACATTCAGCCAGCCCAGCTTGCTTCCGAGCATGGTTTCCCAATAAAATCCTGTCTGAGTGCGAATCGTATTTAACAGAAGATACAAAAAATGAACCGGTTTTGCCAAAAGCATTTTTAAGGTATAGCCAGGAGCATCCGCCCATTCAATATAATTTTCCCCGCCTCCCACATATCCGGACAAAGTTGACATATTATTAACTGCCAGTGAAAACACAGACAGAAAAATCACTGTTGCTGCAGAACAAAAATAAAAACGCCGGGAGCCAAACTTCTCTTTTGGTATCAACAGACAAAGCCCAGCCAGCAGAGCATATACAATCTTGCAGGGAACAAGCGCCATTAAAAGCACGGACAGTACGGCTACCTCCCGCTTTCCCATCTTTTCTTTTACAAAAGCATCCTCAAAACAGACGGCCGTAAACAAAAAGGCCAGAGAAAGCGGAACCACGTCATATGACATGGAGGAAGCTAATTCCTGGGTCATCGGAAGCATGGCCGCTACAAAGAAAATCATTTTCCCAAAAGGAACCCGCTTAATCGCCTGATACATACACAAGATAAAAAACAGAAAATTACCCAACCGGCCCAAAAGCATGGTATCTGCCCAGCCCATATGAAGCAGCCGGCCAAATGTAATCCCTATAGCCTGAGGCAAATGCGGAAACGGCCCGGTTCTCATCGGTTCATAGCTAAAGCTTACAATTTCCGAATTCTCACAGGGTTTTAAAAAAGCATCGTAAAAAGCTCGATAATCTTCCTTTGTCTGAGAATTTAAAACTGCAAAGGGAGCCTTTGCATCTTCCGCCCGCATCCGCACCATCCCATCCTCATCCAACGCATTTATAAAGAGCATCCGATTCGACCACCCGTACGCCGTAGAATAATGAACGATCTCATCCGGCGCACTGAGAGGCGGAAGAAGGAACATCCAGCCAAGCCCTGCTGTCAATGCACAAACCAAAAACATCTTTTCCAGCCTAATCTGTTTCTTCTTTATATAAAAAATTCCAAGCCCCAGGATCAGCAGCATAATCAGCAGCATAACCACGCAATAAATCTTCAAAGTCCTGTCACTGTAGCCTCTCAATATAATTCCGATTTCCGTTTTAAATCCAAGTATCCAAAAAACTGATAAAAATAACACTCCAAACACCAGGATTATCCACCGCCATCTGCCTTTCAGTCTTCTCAGAATATCTTTCCAGCTTTCCATAAGTCTCCCAACCCTATTTGTTTAAATAATAATCCGTTTTCAAAATATTGTCATTAACCGTAATCAAATCCATCACTCTTTGATTCATCCAGGCAATTTCATCTTCCCCAGCCGTTCCATAGACAACGTTCCCCTGAGAATAAAACGTATCTCCCCTGATCCAGGAACCATCTGCAAAATACGCATACCCCTCATAATCCTCATCAAAAATATCCCGCCCCACATACATGGAACCGTCTCCCACCCCCATAAGATTCACGATCGTGGGAACCAGGTCAGCGGAACTGGCAAGCTTGTCTATCGTCACCGGCGTCATTTCCGGCGTCCAGATGACGCATGGAACTTTATATAAAAGCTGTTCATACGGCTCTACTCCGGAGAAAGCATACAAAACCTCCTTATCTTCAATTCCGTAAGGATAATGATCTCCAATCGCTATAATCACCGTGTTTTTCAAAAGCCCATCGTTTTCCAGCCGCTCCATCAGTCCTCCCAGCATATCATCCGTAATCCTGGCTTTTGCAAAATAACAATTCATTTCCTCAGAGCCCGTCATAGCTTCATATTGGGGATGTTTCCTCATTGCGCGCGCAACGTCTCCGTTGGACAGATTATAACTTAAATGAGCCGTATACGTAATGATGTAATTAAAAAAAGGGACCTCCTGAACAAATTTGCCATACAATTCGTCATTCTCGATCAAAACCGTATCCATGGTAGCATTTTCATAATTGGCAAAGCTCACGTATTCCTGATATCCAAAGGCTGCATTCATTAAATCCCGGCTGTAAAAACCGGGTACATTATAGTGATACTGTCTCGCCGTATAACCGACATCTGTCAGGCGCGCCGCAAGACTGCAGGGGAAATAATTATCAGAAAAGGAATATACCAGAGAACCGTCCAAAGGCGCATAAAGTCCCACATTGGTCACCATCTCCGAATTTGCAGTTGCCGCCGTACCATAAATGGAAGCATACATATTGGAAAAGTAAATTCCCTCTTTTGACATCCGATATAAATTAGGCATAACCTCTTCATTACAGGCGATATCGTCAATGCTTTCCATCAGCACAAATATCACATTTTTGCCTTCAAAAATCCCGGTCATGGAATTGCCGCTTTCTCCTACCTCCCTTCTGCTTTCAAAAAAAGCAGAAACCTCTTCCATGCGCTCCCTCTTATCTCCAGAATTTGCAAACAGAGTCCTCTGCAAATCCTTTAACACATACTGGTAGAAACCACATAATTCAAAGACGGCCTTCCGGTCAGTCATGTTCGCATAAATATAATTTTCATCAGCAAAGGAACTCCATCCGCCAAAATCTCCTTTGTAGATCGTATGGGTGTAGAACACAATTGACACCAACACAGGAACTGCCGCCAGGCCTCCCTTCCATCTGATCCTTAAACTGCTCCTGATCAAAAAAATCCCGATCATTCCCACTAGAAATAACATAAGAACCAGACAAATGAAACGGACATTCATAAAGCCAATGACATAATCCATATAATCGCTGCCCTCTTTTGCCAGCGCCATATCTTTGAAACTGAAAAGCCGTCCAAAAACCTGATAGTATATTTTCTGTACTAACAGCAGGAGCGCAAACGTATAGTAGACTACTCCATAAACCAGACGCTTCATCCACGTTCTCGGTAATAAGGCTATAATCAAAACAATGCAGGCAATAATACTGAAAGAAAACAAATCCGGCACAGAAGTATCATACAGAATGCCTTCCTCTCCCATCGTAATTCGGCGCATATATAAATCCAGCATATATAAAGACAAAACCACATAAAAATATCTAATGACATTAAGAAAATTCTGAAATGTAAAATATAGATCATAGCTTCCCTTTTTCCCTTCACGGGAATGGAATACGATCACAATACATGTAACGATACATAGAATGATATTCCAAGTTTCCGAAAGAAACGCCGCCCAATACAATCCCAAACACATCAGCAGCGTATAAAAGCCTGAATAGTACAGAAAAGCCTTCGGATCCGCTATAATAGTCAACAGTCTGTCCCGGCAAAACAGGACAAATGTAATAACCATAACCACTGCTTCAATAAGCAGACACCACCAGTATAAAAACTGTCGTTCTATTGTAATATTAACCAGCTGAAAACAGCCGTCTCCCGGATACATCGTCCGAATCTCCAGCGAATGATTTTTGACATCCCGTTCCACATAAAATCCTGCGGAAACCCGATTCTGGTCTTTCGGCAAAGTTCCTTTTGCCACTGTTGTCTGGAATAAAGCCCGCGTCCCCTTCGTGACAACGTCAAATTCCATATCCGTATCTGCCTCATATTCAATGGTTATTTTATAATTTCCTTTTTTAACATTAGCATAAGGGCCATAAGAAAAAATCCCCGCCTCTCCCGTATCAATAAACCCTGCCGTTTCATCTCTTCCTCCGGCATACATGAAATGACCGGGATTATATTCTCCTGTAGAACCCAGCTTTTTCCAGACAAATAAAATCAATATCACACAGGAAAAAACCACAATGCCAGACAGCAGTCCTGCATGTTTCTTCCAAATTTCCTCCAGCCTGTTTCTCATATGCTTCTTTCCCCTGTTTTTTCTATTCCCGCTCTTTTTTCGCATTTATCCAAAGATAAATCTGGATCAGTTCATTCCTGGCATGGCGGATCAGCATGCTGACCATAAGCTCGAACCGGTTCAGATGCACGATCCCAAGCCTGTTATGCTTCTTCAAAAGCTTTTTATGCTCCAAATTATAAGTTTTCCGATCCTCGTTGATCAAATTCCCCGTGTTGGAATCGTTGCGGACGCGGAATCCGTTCAGTTCCTCATGGATCACGTAAATTTTTCCGAGACAGGCCATCCGGAGCCACATGTCAAAATCCAAAATATAGGGAAATTCCGGGTCAAACCCTCCCGCTTTCTCATAAGAGCTTCTGGGAAACAGGGTGTTGCAGGGTGCGCCGAAAAAGCTTTTAAAAATCAGCGCCCGTTTCGCCACCTTTTTCCCCTCCAGAAGCCCTGCTTTAGGATACCGCTTAAACCAGCCGGTCCGCTTCCCATGTTCATCAATCAGCGCCGTATCACTCATGACCAGCGTTACCTCCGGGTGCTCAAGCAGCGCCTGAAGCTCCTTCTCAATGCTGTCTCTGTATAAAATATCGTCGGCACAGATCAGCTTGATATAATCGCCTCTTGCTTCGGCAAGGCATTTGTTCCAGTTCCCGGTCATCCCCAGATTCTTTTTATTTTTTACGATACGGATCCTGGAATCTTTCACTGATCCCGCCACTTTTAGAGTATCATCTTTTGAACAGTCGTCCACCACCACAAGCTCGATATTTTTATAATTCTGCTCCAAGACCGACTCCATGGTCTTTTTAATATAAACGGCGCTGTTGTAGGCCGGAATACACACGCTTACCAAAGGCTCCATCATCCGGCCTCCTCCCGCTTTCGATCCTTCTTTTTTTGTCCGTCACTCTCTGTTTTCTTCTGCCGGCTGCCCTCTGCCGTTTCGTCTTTTTTCCCATTCTTCACAGCAGCCTCCTTCCTTCGCTCATTATCGTCAATGGCGATCCGCTGCACCAGCTCTTTGACCCTGGTCTCCAACTGGGAAATCCGCATGGACATGGAAAAATTCTTCACCAGCAGAAGGAAGATCATGAGCAGAAAGATGAAATTGGCCGTGGACATGGTGCCGACCAGTCCCGACAGCCAGTCTGCCGCCTGAGGAAAGACGCTGAACACCACCAGAAGCAGAGCAAAAAACACCCAAAACATAGAGTCCTCTATTTTTGCCTTGGAGTGGCGGATCTTTCTCAGCATGACGACAAGCACCAAAAACGACATTATGATCAGGACCACACGCAGCACTGCCGTCATCGCTCTTCTCCTTCCGTCTTTTTCTTAAACCGCCTGTCCCGTTTCCTGAAATTCTGGATAAGCAGAATGGAAAACAGCATTTTGCTCATATATTTTACCGCATTGACAGGATTTAAATAGCTTACTCCGGCAGTCCGCTCATCCATGGCTACCTGCACCTCCGCCACTCTGGCCCCCTGCCTGATCAGATAGGAAACCGTATCCGGCTCCGGCCCATAATTTAAACCCAGAGCAAACTCCTCGATCATCTTCCGGTTAAACATACGCATTCCGGAGGTAGGATCCTTGACCCTCACTCCTGTGGTGAGACGGATGGCAAGGGCGATCAGATTGCTGCCCAGCATCCTCATGCTCCTCGGCTTTTTCTCCGTAAGAAACCGGGATCCGATAACAATATCGTAGCCCTCTTCCATTTTCTCCCGCATAGCGCCGATATATTCCGGCCGGTGCTGGCCGTCCCCGTCAAACTGGACTGCATAGGAATAATGATTATGCCAGGCGTATTTAAGCCCTGCCTGAAAACCGCCGGCCAGCCCCAGGTTTACCGGAAGATCCAGCAGGTTATAGCCGCATTTCCTACAAATCCCGGCTGTACTGTCACTGGACCCGTCATTCACCACCACATAATCCAATTCCGGATAGCCGGCTTTCAGGTTCCTCACTACTCTCTCGATATTTTCTTCTTCGTTATACGCCGGTATGATCACCAATACCTCGGACATTACCTGTCCCTCCAATACTGTTTATTCATACTGCAGGCCCTGACCAGCCCTTTCGGCAGCCTCCGGTACCGTTTTCCCAGGAAATACCCCGCATACTTGCAGGCGCTTACCCAAAACAGAACAGGGAGCCAAAAAACGTTTCCTCCCCTGATCAGGCGGAGGGCCGCTGCCCGAACCAGCTTCATGCCCTCTCCTTCGGAACGGATTCCTCCAAACACCTCCGGATGCTCTGCCTGAGAAACGGCCAGATCAAAATTCCGGTGAAACTGCGCTGCCCCCGACAGGTTATGGGAATGGAAGACCCTAGCCGCAGCTACATAAGCGATCCCGTAGCCGGCCTTCACCGCCCTTCCCGCAAAAATCATGTCTTCATTAAAAATGGTCCGCTCCGGAAAGCCTCCCAGGGAAGCAAAGAGCTCCTTTTTATAAAGGGCGCAGACGTTGGAAGCAAAAAAGGTTTTGATCCCCGTTTCCGGAAGATCCGCCGCAGTTTTCAACCGGCTCTCTTCCGGATAGTTAAAGTCTCTCGCATACCGCTCCAACAGCCTGCACCCTTTTGCCGGAAGCTGACGGCCATAAGAGAGCAGAAGCTCCGTATTCCCAAAGCGTCCCTTCTCTGCTCCGCAAAAGCTTTCACAAAAAGGGGACAGTAGCCTCTCCGTCAAATATTCATTTTCCGGCACGGCATCCTGAGTCATGCAGAGGACATATTCGCTTTTGCAGAAAGCCATGCCGGCATTTCTGGTGCCTCCATGGTCGAATTCCTTTTTAGAAAGGAAATGGCACTCCACCGGAACCAGACTCTCCAGAATCCATCGTTCCAAAAGTGCACCTGCGCCGGCAGAAGCCTCTGCCTCCGTCACCATCAGCACAATTTTTTCCGGCAGAAGCCTCTGCCGGTTCAGCATATAGAGCAGATGCCCCAGCTTTGCGTCCGGCCGGTAGACCGGGATCAGGACGTCCAGTTTTCTTTTTTCCTTTGTCATCTCGCTTCTCCACCGTTCTAAAGCTTAAACTCCCGATGCTGACGCCTTATGGTACTGGTACAGAAAACACCCCAGAAGCAGGAGCACAAGGAATCCCATAACCCCTGTATAACAGAGGGCGCCTCCGAAAATCCCATAGTTTGTTATGAGAACGGGCGCCGCTCCCGCGGCCAGTACAAACGAACCGCTGTAGCAAATCAGGATCAGGACCTGCCGCCGCATCGTGGTCAGGGCATAATATAACAGCATGACCGCCGCATTAAACCCGCCGCCAAGAATCAAAAGCACCAGCGCGGACCGGTAAGAGGAAAGGTCATGGCCAAATACAAAAGAAAGTACCGGAATCCCCAGAAGGAAAGCGCCCAGACAGCAGACCGCCGTAAGGACTGCGATCCCTGAGAGCAGCCGCACCATAAGAGAACGGAACCTGTCCCATTCTCCCAGCTTGCAGCTTGTCCCCATGGTAGTCAGGAGAGGCTTGAAAATAAATCCGCTTAAGAGATTAATCGTCGAGGTCGGCAGATAAAGATCCGTATAATAAGTGACCGCCTCTGCACTCATGTGGGCATCAATGGCATATTTGGCCGCATTGCAGATATAAAGATACAAAAAACCGACCACGAACAAAGCAGTACAGTCCTTCAACAGGCCGAACACCCTGCTCCGGGCTTTGGAAAGGGCCAGCGTCCCGAATTCTCCGATCACTGCCAAATCGAAAACGGCAAAGGCAAAGACAGCCGCCGCCACTGCCGCCCCGCTGGCAGTCACAATATCCTTTGACCAGAATACTGCAAGGATAAAGATGCCGCCGGAAAAAGCCGTACGGAAGGCAAGGGACTTCCCGGCCACGTCCAGCCGCCCCTGCCTCTGAAATTCTCCCTCAAATACATCCGCCGCTCCGTCCACCAGCTTATAAAAACACATAAGAAGGATCACGGTCCCTTTTACCGGCTCCGGCCGCAGCATGCAGACGTAGATCACTCCGGCCGCCGCCATGGCCATGCTGGTAAGGAGTCTGGCAGAAAAATAATCGGAAAAAGTATACTGGCCGGAAATATCTGTCACCTGAAAAGCCCGTACTTCATAATAACCAATAGTAAGAAGCAGCTGGCCGGTGGTAAAGGCAATAGAAAAAACACCTCCGGCCGCTTCCCCGGCGGCCCTGGCCGCAGCGGCAAAGAGCACAATGCTGGCCAATGCGAACAACAGGCTCCCAATGATATTCCAGATCACGTTCTTTCTCCCCTGATCCTCTCCGTTTCCCAGGATCAGGGATCTCCATCGCTTCATCTGACTGTCCCCGTCTTACCTTCCGAACTCCCGCTCTGCCGCCTTCATGGCAGAACGAATCACCTTGTCCATATCATAATATTTATACTCGGCAAGCCTGCCCCCGAAGATTACCCGCGCCTCCTGTTTCCCAAGCTCTTCATATTTCTTGTAAAGCGCCTGGTTCTTCTCATCATTAACCGGATAATACGGCTCCAGCCCTTCCTCCCAGGCCGCCGGATACTCCCTGGTCACCACCGTTTTCGGAATTTCTTTATAGTCTCTGGTACAGTCAAAATGTTTATGCTCGATGGTCCTGGTGTAGGGCACCTCCCTGGCTGTATGATTAATTACCGCCACCCCCTGGTAATTGTCCGTGTCAAATACATCGTCCTCAAAGCGGAGGCTCCGATATTCCAGCTTGCCGAAACGATAGCCGAAGTAGGCGTCAAGCGCGCCGGTATAGATCACCCGCTCTCCCATGAGGTCAAGCTCTTCCTTTGCCTCCAGATAATCCGTCTCCAGCCGGACATCACAGCCTGCAAACAGCTTTTCCGTCAGTCCGTTGTAGCCGCCGATGGGAATCCCCTGATAAGGATCATTAAAGTAATTATTGTCATACGTATAGCGGACCGGAAGCCTTCTAATGATAAAGCTGGGAAGCTCCCTGCAGTCCCTGCCCCATTGTTTCTCCGTATAGCCTTTGATCAGCTTTTCATAAATGTCCGTTCCTACCAGAGAAATGGCCTGTTCTTCCAGATTGGCCGGAATGCCGGTAATGCCGGATCGCTGGGCTTCGATCTTTGCTCTGGCCTCCTTGGGTGTCGTCACTCCCCACAGCCTGCTGAAGGTATTCATATTGAAGGGCATATTATACATCTCTCCCCGGTAATTGGCCACCGGACAGTTGGTGTAGCGGTTAAATTCCACAAGGCCGTTCACAAACTGCCATACCTCCCGGTCGGAAGTATGGAAAATATGGGCGCCGTAACGGTGAACCGGGATCCCGTCCACGTCCTCGCAGTAAATATTCCCGCCCAAATGGGAACGCCTCTCCACCACCAGGCAGCGTTTTCCCTTCCTGCCGGCATAATAGGCCATGACTCCGCCGAACAGCCCGCCTCCCACAATCAGATAATCATACTTCTTCATAAAAAGCTTTTCCTTTCACAAAGACTCCGGCCCAAAGGCCGGAGTCCTTTTTGTCCCGTCAAACTTTATGGATTCCTTATTTAAACAGCCGGTTTAAGCCGCTGAACAGCGCCCGGTGAGAGGCTCTGGTAATGTTGGGGCTCACGCCGACGCCATGAGTTACCTTCCCGGTCTTTACATCCATGACCTTGATATAGGCGGCCGCCTGTGCATGGGAGCCTTCTCCCAGCGCATGCTCCGAATAATCCAGAACCTTCACATGGATCCCGGTGGTCTGCTCAATGGCTTCCCGCACCGCATCAATGGGGCCGTTCCCGACTCCGACCGCC
>CATJIW010000197.1 GCA_949740745.1 uncultured Lachnospiraceae bacterium
ACTTCTGCGGTTCTGTGCCTGCCGGAACGCCTGTCGCAGCAGGCTTTGAACGGACATATTGCCTGAAGGCTCCCGCAGTTTTACATTTCGCAATTGCCTGTAAAAAAGATCTTTAAAGAGGAGGAAGTCATGTCGCTTCAGTTTGTATTGGGCGGTGCCGGCGCCGGCAAGTCGTATTATCTGAACCGCAGCCTGGTGGAAGAGGCGGAGGCATGCCCGGACCGGCAGTTTTTTGCCATCGTGCCGGAGCAGTTTACCATGGAGACTCAGAGGGAACTGGTCATGCTCAGCTCCGGCCGCAGCATTCTGAATATCGATATTGTAAGCTTTGAGAGGCTGGCATACCGGGTGTTTGAAGAGCTTTCCTGCATGCCGGAGGTCATTCTGGACGACATGGGAAAGAGCATGCTCCTGCGGCGGGCCTGTGCGGCGGGGGAGAAACGGCTGGAGGTTTATAAGAATCACCTGGACCGGGCGGGCTTTATCGAGCAGTTGAAATCTGTCATGTCGGAATTCGGCCAGTACCGGATCGGAGAGGAAGAGCTTCTGGCTCTGACAGAGAAGACGGAGAGGATGCCTCTTCTCAACCGGAAGCTTAAGGATCTGCAGCTTTTATTTCATGCCTTTAAAGAAGTTATGGGAGAAGGGATGATCACGGCCGAGGAGCTGCTCCCTTCCCTGTGCCGCGTCCTGCCCCGTTCCAAAAGGATCCGGGGCAGCGTCATAACTTTGGACGGCTTTACCGGCTTTACTCCGGCTCAGTACCAGGTGATCGCCGGGCTTCTGGGCTGCTGCGGCCGTCTGAGGGTGGCAGTCACCATTGACGGGGACTGCCTGGAGGGGAGGAGGGAGGATTTTTTTTCTCTGAGCCGGAAGACGATTGCAGAGCTTGGCAGGCTGGCGGATGAAAGGAAGGCGGGAAGAGAAGAGGACATTGTTTTAAAGGAGCCGGTGCGGTTTTCGGCTTCTGGGGAGCTGGCTTTTTTGTCGGAACGGATCTTCCTTGACGGAGACGGGATTTACGAAGGGAAGACGGCAGATCTTTTTCTTTCCGGCGAGGCGTCCCCTTCCGAGGAGGTACGGGCCATGGCAAGGCGGGCGGCGGCCCTGGTGCGGGAGGAGGGCTATCGTTACCGGGAGATTGCGGTGGTCTGCGGCGACATGGAGGGCTACCGGCCTCTTCTTGTGCGGGCGATGGAGGAGGCAGAGCTGCCGGCGTTCCTGGACGATAAGCGGAGCCTCCTTACCAATCCGGCGGTGGAATCGATGCGGGCGGCCCTGGAGGCGGTGGAAAAGGACTTTTCCTACGAAAGCATGTTCCGATATCTGAAATGCGGATTTCTTCCTCTGGAAGAGGACGTCCTTTTTGAGCTGGAAAATTATGTGCTGGCCCTTGGGATCCGGGGCCATAAGCGGTGGGCTTCTTCCTGGGAGGTCCTTTATAAAGGCGGGGAGCATGTAAACCTGACGGCGTTAAATGAAGCCAGGGAGACGGCGGCGGCCCCGCTTCTTTCTCTGCGCAGGGTTTTTAAGAGAAAGGGAGCGACGGTGCGGGAGATGACGGCGGCCCTGTTTGCTTTTCTGGACGAAAGCGGTACGGAGGAGCGGCTTCGTTCCATGGCGGCGGCTTTTTCGGAGGAGGGGGCCCACAGTCTGGCAAAGGAATATGAGCAGGCCTACGGACAGCTTCTCGGATTGTTTGACCGGATCGTGGGGCTTTTGGGAGATCAGGTACTTTCTGCAAAAACTTATAATGACGTGCTGGATGCCGGATGCCGGGAGATCCGGGTCGGCGTCATTCCTGCGGCCCTGGACCGGATCCTGGTGGGGGATGTGGAACGGAGCCGTCTGAAGGACGTCAGGGCCCTGTTCTTTATCGGGGTCAATGACGGGAACGTGCCGAAACGGAAACGGCAGGGGGGGCTTTTGTCGGAGCTTGACCGGGAAGAGCTGGCCCCTTATGCAGCGCTTGCGCCCTCCGGAAGGGAGAGCAGCCTGATCGACAGGTTTTATTTTTATCTGACGGTGACAAAGCCGTCCCGGAAGTTGTATCTTTCTTATGCGGCGGCAGACGAGCAGGGGGAGAGGAAGAATCCTTCTCCTTATCTTTCTTATGTGCGGCGGCTGTTTCCGGAGGTTTCTGCAGGCGGGGAGGGGGAGCCTTTGGCCTTAACGAAGACCCTGGCGTTCCAGATGCTGGCCGATGGCATGGAGGAATACCGGACGGGGAAGGCTTCCGGGCTGTGGGACGCCCTTTACGGCTGTCTTTCGAAAAGGGAAGAGGATCGGAGCCTTCTGGAGGCTCTGGCGGATGCGGCCTTTTTTTCCTACGGCGGCGACCGGATTTCGAAGGCGGCGGCCAGGGCCCTTTACGGGGACCCTCTGACCGGCAGCGTGACCAGGCTGGAAATGTATGCTTCCTGCGCCTATGCCCAGTTTTTATCCTACGGCCTCCGGCTGGTGAAGCGGAAGGAGTTTGAGTTTGCGGCTCTGGACATGGGCAATGTGTTCCACAGGGCCATTGAACTTTGCTTCCGGTATGCGAAGGAGGAGGGAACCTCCGTGGCGGACCTTGACGGGGAGGGGCGGAAGGCCCTGGTGGGAAGGGCCATGGAGGAAGCGGCCGGGACGCTGGGCGGAAATGTGCTGAGCGCTTCTGCCAGGAACGAATATCTTTTTTCCCGAATGGGACGGATCACGGAGAAGACTCTGTGGGCCATTGGAGAGCAGTTAAAGGCCGGGGAATTTGTGCCTGCGGCTTTTGAGCTGACCTTTGCTCCGGGGGAGAGCGCAGCCATGCGGATTTCGCTGGCGGACGGAGGCAGCATGCAGCTTGCGGGGAAGATCGACCGGGTGGATCTGTTCGAGGAAGCGGACCGGGTTTATGTGAAGATCGTGGATTATAAATCCGGGAGCAAGGATTTTGACCTGAATGCGGTCTACGGAGGGCTGGAGCTGCAGCTGGTGGTTTATCTGGACGCGGTTATGAGAAAGGAGCGGCAGAGGCATCCGGAAAAGGAAATCGTTCCGGCGGGGATGTTTTATTATCAGATTCAGGACCCGATCCTGGAGCGGAAGGGAGAGGAGGAAATCTCTCAGAATGTGGTCCTGGAGGCCATGAGGCCCAGAGGGATCTTCAACGGGGAGGAGCGGGTGGTTTCCCTGTTCCAGAAGGAAACGGAGGGGGACGGGAAATCCAGATGGATCCCGGCGGTCATGAAGGACGGGAGGCCGGTTCCCGGCCGGTCGGCCGCCGTTTCCGAAAAACAGTTTGCCCAGCTTCGGGATTTTGTGTACAGGAGGATGGAGCAGTTCGGATCTGCCATTGCGGAGGGCGAGGTTTCTGCGAAGCCTTATCGGCAAAAGGAGCGGACCGGCTGTGATTATTGTGAATTTCAGACAGTGTGCGGCTTTGACCGGAAGCTTTCCGGTTATGAATACCGGCGGCTTTCGGAACGGAAGCCGGAGGAGATCTGGAAGGAGCTGGCGAAGGCGGGTGAGGAATCTTGGCAGTGAAATGGACAAAGGAACAGGAGCAGATTATCGGGCTCAGGGATCGGAATATTTTGGTGGCGGCTGCTGCGGGAAGCGGAAAGACGGCCGTTTTGGTGGAACGGATCCTTGCGATGGTCACCGACGAGAGGCGGCCGGTGGATATTGACCGGCTGCTTGTGGTGACCTTTACCAATGCGGCGGCGGCCCAGATGCGGGAGCGGATCGG
>CATJIW010000198.1 GCA_949740745.1 uncultured Lachnospiraceae bacterium
CGGCCGTTCCCTAGGCATGTACAGCGCCACCGTGGACATGCAGGACTGGCAGGAAAAGTTTGGCGTGGACGTGGAGCACTGCGACCAGAGTGAGATCGTCCGTCTGGCCGACGAGGTTCCCGAAGCGCAGGTGGAAAAGGCGTTCAACTGGCTGACAGAGAAATGCAGGGCCATCGAGTACGACGGACAGAAGCTGACTCCGGACAAATTAAAGACGCAGATCCGTCATTATGAGGCCATCAAGAAGATCCAGAAGGACAATGAATTCGACTTCGTCGGCGTGAAATGCCATTACGACATGAGCTGCCATTACTGCACCGAATGTATTGCGGCGGCGTTTATGAACGACCCTTACGACTGGGACGGCGCCAAGGAGCCGGTGGTCTATGCCTGCGAGGCGGATTCCGATGCGGCTCTGACCATGCAGATGTTAAAGCTTCTGACGGGAGACCCGGTGGTGTTTATGGACGTCCGTCACTGGGACGAGGAGAATCAGGTGCTGGAATTCTGCAACTGCGGTTCCGAGTCCACCTGGTATGCGGCGAAGAGCGACGATCCCGACGAGAATCTGAAGCATGTGACCCTGTATCCCTGCCTGGATATTTACGCAGGCGGCGGCTGCCACGTGAACTGCCAGACGGCTCCGGGGCTCTGCACCATCGCAAGACTCTGCCGTTCCATGGACGAGGACGGAAAGCGCAGATACCGCATGGTCATGTTCACGGCGGAGCTGGTCTCCATGCCCAGGGAGCGGGAGGAGCTGACCAATAAGGAATGGCCCCACAACTTTGCAAAACTGCATTTTGACTACAAGGTGTTCCTGGATAACTTTGACGCCAACCACGCCCATGCCGTTTACGGCGACCACATCGAGGAGCTCAGGACCATCTGCAAGATGATGAAGATCGACGTGGAGGTGCTGGGCGAGTGAGAACCTGGGAGCACGGTTCCCGGAGACTCCTCCGGAGACGGCACTGAGCTTCCATACCGCTTTTCTTCCGTCATCTCTGCAAAAAATAAAATTATAGAAACTCAGGGAATCCGTCCTTGTATCATCCGTCTTTAAATGATAGAATGAAAGCAAGGAGGATGTGCCAATGAACGAAAAATTATACGAATTGATGGACTGGCCGGAGATCGAGGCCCTTGTTTACTCGGAGTGCCAGGAGCCGGCATCGGTTCTCGGCCCGCACCTGACGGATGAAGGGGTTTTGATCCAGGCATTCCTGCCGACGGCATCGGCCGTTTCGGTGGTGGTGGAAAAGAGCGGGAAGCGGTATGAAATGGAGCTGGCCGACGAAACGGGATTTTTTGCGGCGCTGATTCCGGGGAAGCGGATCCCCTCTTACGTGTTCGAGGTGACCTGGGACAGCGGCGAGGTTCAGACGCTCAACGATCCCTACAGCTTTTCTTCCATATATAGCGAGGAAGACATCAAACGGTTTGACGCCGGGATCCATTATGAGATCTATAAAAAGATGGGAGCGCATCCGAAGACGCAAAAGGGCGTGCCCGGCGTGGTCTTTTCCGTGTGGGCGCCCAATGCCATGCGGGTGAGCGTGGTGGGAGACTTTAACCTTTGGGACGGCAGGCGCCACCAGATGCAGAGGATTTCGGAGTCCGGCATTTACGAATTGTTTATTCCCGGGCTTCCCGTCGGGACGCTTTATAAATACGAAGTGAAGTTTCGGGGCGGCAATCCCAGCCTGAAGGCGGACCCTTATGCCAATTATGCGGAGCTTCGGCCTGCGACGGCTTCCGTGGTCTATGACCTGGAGGGCTATGTCTGGAATGACGCAGCGTGGATGGATGAAAAGAAGGCGCAGGCGGAAAAAGGAAAGAGCCTGTCCGGCCCCATGAATGTTTACGAGGTGCATCTTGGCTCCTGGAAGGTGCCGGAAGCAGAAGGGACGGAAGAAGGGCAGGAAAAGCCGGAGCCGGAGACTGACAGGAAGGCGGAGCCAGGATTTTTGAATTACCGGGAGATCGCCCCGGAGCTGGCGGCCTACGCAAAGGAGATGGGCTATACCCACGTGGAGCTGATGCCGGTGATGGAGCATCCCTTCGACGGCTCCTGGGGTTACCAGGTGACCGGGTATTACGCACCCACCAGCCGCTATGGGACGCCG
>CATJIW010000199.1 GCA_949740745.1 uncultured Lachnospiraceae bacterium
ATCTTGGACTTAAGCGTCTCTCTCATGGCGCTCTGAGCCAGGCTCATGCCATAACCGAACTCAGCCGCATCCTCGAACAGGGAGTTGGACCATGCCGGACCCTTGCCCTCAGGAGTAACGGTGTAAGGCGTGCTCGGTGAAGAGTTACCCCAGATGGAGGAGCAGCCCGTTGCATTTGCAATATACATCCTGTCGCCGAAGAGCTGAGTGATCAGCTTCGCATAAGGAGTCTCGCCGCAGCCTGCGCAGGCGCCGGAGAACTCAAGGAGCGGCTGTCTGAACTGGCTGCCCTTTACGGTATTCTCCTTAAATTTCTCAAGAACCGCTTCTTTCTTAGGAAGCGTCAGGCCATACTCGAAGCCCTTCTGGCAGCCGATATTGGCTTCCATATTTTCCATGGTAAGGGCCTTTGCACCCTTCTTTCCAGGACATACCACTGCGCAGGCTCCGCAGCCCATGCAGTCCAGGGCGTCCACGGTCATGGCAAACTGCATGCCGGGCATTCCCGTCATGGGAACACTCTTCATGCCCTCGGGAGCTGCCTTCGCCTCTTCCTCAGTCATAGCCACAGGACGGATGGTCGCATGAGGGCAGACATAGGAACAGAAATTACACTGGATGCAGTTCTCCGGATTCCATACGGGGATGCTCACCGCAACGCCCCGCTTCTCGAAGGCGGAAGAGCCGGAAGGAGTGGAACCGTCCACATAATCCACGAAAGCGGATACGGGCAGCTTATTGCCCTCCTGTGCGGAAACGCTCTGCTGAACCGTCTTGACGAATTTCACTACGTCGTCTCTGTCGCCGTTGGGAACTGCCGCAGACAGATCCTCATAGCCGGCGCTCTTCCAGCTTTCAGGAACCTCGATCTGGTGAACCTGCTTTGCGCCCTCCTCGATGGCCGCCCAGTTCTTCTGAACCACGTCGTCGCCCTTGCGTCCGTAGGTCGCCTTTGCGGCAGCCTTCATAAGATCGATGGCCTCTGCCTCGGGAATGATGGCGGCCAGCTTAAAGAATGCGGACTGAAGGATGGTGTTGATGCGGGTTGCGCCCATGCCGGTCTCGATACCGATCTTCACGCCGTCGATCACGTACATTTTGATGTTGTGATCGGCAATGTATTTCTTCGCCTGTCCGGGAAGATGCTCTTCCAGGCCGGCCATATCCCATGCACAGTTAAGCAGGAAGGTTCCGCCGTCCTTCAGATCCTGTACCATGTTGTATTTTCTCAGGTAGGCAGGATTGTGGCAGGCAACGAAGTCA
>CATJIW010000200.1 GCA_949740745.1 uncultured Lachnospiraceae bacterium
GAGAGAATTAAGAAGAGCCAACAGAAAGATGAGTGAATACGGCCTTCAGCTTCGGGAGAAGCAGAAAGCGAAATTCATTTACGGTGTATTGGAAAAACCCTTTAGAAATTATTATGCAAAGGCTTCGAGAATGAGAGGCATGGTCGGTGAGAACCTGATGATCATGCTGGAGTCCAGGCTGGACAACGTCCTCTTCCGCGCCGGCTTTGGCAGGACCAGAAAGGAAACGAGACAGATCGTAGATCACAAGCACGTGCTGGTGAACGGCAGGTGCGTGAATATTCCTTCTTATCTGGTAAAGGCCGGAGACGTCGTCAGCATCAAGGAGAAGGTAAAGGATTCTCCCAGATATAAGGATATTCTGGAAGTGACGGGCGGAAGGCTGGTGCCGGAATGGCTGGAGGCGGATGCCGAGAACCTGACCGTTACCATAAAGCAGCTTCCCACGAGAGAAATGATTGACGTTCCCGTGAACGAAATGCTGATCGTCGAGTTGTACTCCAAATAAACCATAAGGCAGCAGGAGTGTCCGAATCTTTTTCGGCCCTCAGATCAATCACCCAGTAAGGAGGGCTTAATCGTGTTCGAGTTTGAAAAACCCAATATCGAAATAGCTGAGATCTCAGAAGATAAAAAGTATGGAAGATTCGTCGTTGAGCCTTTGGAGCGTGGTTACGGCACCACCCTGGGCAACTCCCTGAGGAGGATCATGCTCTCCTCTCTGCCCGGAGCCGCTGTCAGTCAGGTCAAGATCGACGGCGTGCTCCACGAGTTCAGTTCCATCCCCGGAGTCAAGGAGGATGTGACGGAAATCGTTATGAACCTGAAGGATCTGGCGATCCGGAACAACAGCGAAACCAATGAACCGAAAACTGCTTATATCGAGTTTGAGGGAGAGGGCGTGGTGACTGGAGCGGATATCCAGGTGGATCAGGATATTGAGATCATCAACCCGGAGCAGGTGATTGCCACCTTAAGCGGCGGCAGCGACTGCAAGCTTTACATGGAACTGACCATTACCAAGGGCCGGGGCTATGTAAGCGCAGATAAGAACAAGGGCGAGGACCTGCCCATTGGAGTGATCGCCATCGATTCTATTTATACGCCCATCGAGCGTGTGAATCTGGCGGTGGAGAATACCCGCGTGGGTCAGATTACGGATTTTGACAAGCTGACCCTGGATGTTTATACCAATGGGACCCTGGCTCCCGACGAGGCGGTGAGCCTTGCGGCAAAGGTCTTGAGCGAGCACTTGAATCTGTTCATTGATCTTTCCGAAAACGCCAAGACTGCGGAGGTCATGGTGGAGAAGGAGGACAATGAAAAAGAAAAGGTGCTGGAGATGAACATCGACGAGCTGGAGCTGTCGGTTCGTTCTTATAACTGCCTGAAACGGGCAGGCATCAATACGGTGGAGGAGCTGACCAATCGTACCTCTGAGGATATGATGAAGGTGAGAAACCTGGGCCGTAAGTCTCTGGAAGAGGTATTGGCCAAATTAAAAGAGCTTGGCCTGGAATTAAACCCCAGCGACGAATAGAGCGCATTAGCAGAAAAACAGGTGCGGACACGACGTGAGCATTTGGTTTCGCCCGATGGGCTCCCCGACGGACCCTCAGGTCCGGAAGGAACACATTATGGAATAAAAGCAGACGGCCAGTAAGCCCGAAGATGCATGGCCGCCTGTTCCACGAATGGAGGAAGAATATCATGGCAGGTTATAGAAAACTTGGAAGGACTTCAAGCCAGAGAAAAGCGCTTCTGCGCAATCAGGTGACGAACCTTCTGTATCATGGCAGGATCGTGACCACCGAGGCAAAGGCGAAAGAGATCCGCAGGATCGCCGAGGGCCTGATCGCCATGGCGGTGAAGGAGAAGGATAACTTTGAAGAGGTTACCGTGACTGCGAAGGTGGCGAGAAAAGACAAGGACGGCAAGAGAGTCAAAGAGGTCGTAGACGGTAAGAAGGTAACCGTGTACGATGAAGTGCAGAAGACCATTAAGAAGGATCTGCCCGGCAGGCTTCATGCGCGCCGTCAGATGTTAAAGGTGCTTTATCCGGTGACGGAGGTTCCGAAGGAAGTGGCCGGACGCAAGAGAAATACTAAGTCCGTGGATATGCCCAAGAAGCTTTTTGAGGAGATCGCGCCCAAATACGTGGACCGCAAGGGCGGTTACACCAGGATCGTGAAGATCGGCCAGAGAAAAGGCGATGCCGCAATGGAAGTGCTTATCGAGCTGGTTTAATTTCACTGAGAATCAAAAAAGGAAACCGGTCAAACGTGTCAGCTGACATGTTTGGCCGGTTTTTTCGTTGTGTTACAGAGTGAGGATTCTCTTTTCCGACGGATCCAGGGAGGGATTTTCGATGTATTCCATCAGGAGGGAGGCGGCCCTTCGTCCCATCTCTTCCTTTGGATGGGTGACGCTTGGGATCCGCTGGAGATTATAAAGCTTTGTGACGTCGGAATTGTCGAAGCTGGCCACGGAAAGCTGCTCCGGGATGGAGACGCCGTTTGCGATATAATGGCGGATGATATGGCAGGCGATCAGGTCGTTGTAACAGATCAGGGCGCTGCACCGGTCCAGGATATCCATGGCGAACCTGTCGGCGTAGCTGTTTTTCCGCCGGATCTCGTCTGCCTGATCGGAATCCCCGTACCATCCGATGAAATTTTCCTCTATCTCCAGCTGGTGATCCATAAGGGCGTCAATGTAACCAAGGTAACGGTTTACTCCCTGCATTTCGTCGAATTTAAATAATCCGGCGATTTTTTTATGCCCGGCATGGATGAGACGTTCTGTCAGCTCATAGGAAACTCTGCGGTCGTCCCAAAGGATAGCGGGAGCTTCCACATTGGAATAGCCGTTGTGGACGAAAACGTAAGGGATCTTCAGCCGGGCCAGCCTGCGGTACAGTTCTTCATTGGGAGTGGGAAAACTGCTTTTTGTCCCTTCGATGATCAGGCCGGACACATTGCTGGTCAGCATTTTCTGTAAAAACCGGGCTTCATTGGCAATCCGGTTATGGCTCAGCTCCAGAAGGATGCTGTAGCCCTGTCCGGTCAGCACTTCCTCGATCCCGTTCAGGATATTTGCATTGATATAGCCGGAAATGGTCAGAAAGAGAATACCGACGGTTTTTTCCCGTATCCGGACGGGCTTGGTCACAAAGCTTCCGCTTCCCTTTACCCGCTCAATGTATCCTTCCTGACAGAGGCGGTCCATGGCATTCCGGACGGTCTGGCGGCTGATCTGGAACTGTTCGCAAAGGGCAGCCTCGGAAGGGAGCTTTTCTTTGTAGGCAAAGGAGCCGTCGTTGATCTTTCCGATCATCCAGGAGTAGAGGGCTTTATATTTAATGCTTCTGGTATTGGGCAAATGGTCTCTCATAGTAAGTCTCCGTATCGTTTTGATTCCCTTGCTAGCATACAGGAAAATGGAAGAAATTGCAAGGCGGTGTGAAGATATATTTTATTTGGGGGAAAACATGTATTTAAAATTTAGAAAAATAAGACAGAAACAGGGGAGAATAATATATTACAGGTTTTTCGAAAAAGAAAGAAAATACAAAAAACACAACAGAAAAAAGCAATGAAAGCCTGCTGAAATCCTTGATAAATCAAGGAAAAACAAGTAAATAAGAAAATCTGTTATGAAAACAGCACAAAATAAATACATAGAATTAAAAAAAGATAATAAATATTATAAAAAAGTCTTTACATGACCTCATAAATATGATAGCATATTAAATACAAAAATAAAGACAGGAAAAAAGAAAATAATAATAAAAACATAAAAAAGAATAACAGGAATAAATACACGATAAATACATGAAGAGGATTCCAAAGGCCCTGTCAGTGGGGCGGGAAAGAAAGGACCGGATGCCATGGCAAAGACTCTTACCGTCGGATATGTTCCCACCAGAAGAAGCAATTTCAGCGTGTTTGAAGCCCTGCGTTATAAAAAGAGGATCGCAGAGCAGCTGAACCGCATTCCTGTCAGAATCGTAGATATCGAAGACATCAATGAGGAGGGCTTGCTGCTTACGCAGGAGGACGTACCGAAGGTGATCGAAAAAATGAAAAGAAACCAGGTGGACGCCCTCTTTTTCCCCCACTGCAATTTCGGATGCGAGGGGGCCGTCGGGCAGGTGGCGAAAGCGCTTTCCGTGCCGGTGCTGCTTTACGGACCGAGGGATGATGCGCCGGACGAGACCGGGATGCGGAGCAGGGATTCTCAGTGCGGGCTTTTTGCGTCGGGAAAGGTGATGCGCAGGCATAACGTGACTTTTTCTTATATCATCAACGTGGCGCCTGAAGACGAACGGTTCCTCCGGGGCTTTGAACGGTTCACCAGGGTGGCGGCGGTGGTGAAGGCCATGCGGAATATCCGGGTGCTCCAGATCGGGCCGAGGCCGGGGGATTTCTTAAGTGTTATGGCCAATGAAAGCGAATTGATGGAAAAATTCGGCATCCAGGTCTTTCCGATTACCCTTACGGAGCTGGAGATGGAGATGGAACGGATCCGGAGGGAGGAGCCGGAGGCGCTTTTGGAGGTATCCCGGTTTATCGAAACCCGTTATAAAGGCGCGGGAGCCGAGCGGAAGGAGCCGAGGGAGACACTGGCCGCCATGAAGCTGGCCGTCGGGCATTTTGCGGAGGCGTTTCGCTGCAGCTGCGCCTGCATCCAGTGCTGGAGTGCCATGCAGGAGTCCATGGAAATCTATCCCTGCGCGGTCAATTCCATGCTGGCGGACGAAGGCTTTCCGGTGGCCTGCGAGACAGATATCTGCGGGGCCGTTTCCGCCATGCTTATCCAGGCCGCATCCGGGACGTCTCACTTTCTTGCGGATCTGACCGTCCGTCATCCGGAGAAGGAAAATGTGGAGCTGCTCTGGCACTGCGGCGCATTCCCTTCTGTTTTCGCAAGAGACCGGGAAAACTGCAGGATCACCGAAGCCTGGGACGGGAATCCCCAGTGCGGGAACTGTGCCTGGGAGCTTAAAAAAGGAGATATCACCGTCTGCCGGTTTGACGGGGACCATGGGGAATATTCTCTGTTCCTGGGAGAGGGAAAGGGCGTGGACGGTCCTTACTGCCGCGGTACATATGTGTGGTTTGAGGTGCAGGACTGGCCGGCCTGGGAATACAGGCTGGTTCAGGGGCCTTATATCCATCACGTGGCCGGAACCTACGGAAAAGCAGCGGACATCCTTTACGAAGCCTGCCGTTACATACCGGGGCTCAGGGCAGATCCCATGGAACCGGGAGAGGAGGAGCTTCTTTTCAGGCTCCGGTCTTAAAAGAAGGAGGAAAGGACTTCTGGTAAAGCAGCTTCTGGCAGTTAGCAGTATAGCAATTGCCGGATTCACGAAAAGGGAAAAAGGAGAGAATGATATGGGTAAGAATGAAAAGCAGTCCGGGCCGGGAAACGGACAGAAAACTTCGCTGCTGAAAGGCTTTTTTCTGCAGTCCTATTCCAGCGCCATTGTTGCGATTGTGATCCTGGTATTGGTGTTTGCCCTTTTTACAAAAGCGTTTCTGACGCCCTTCAACATCTTCAATCTGTCGAGGACGGCCGCCGTCTATGCCTTTATCGGAGCGGCGCAGCTGATCCTGATGGTGATCGGGGACATGAATCTGGGGATCGGCGGCTGCGGAGCTCTTTCTACGGTGGTGATGGGCACGCTTATGGCCAATTACGGCGTGGGGACGGTTCCCTCGGTCCTGGCGGCTCTGGCGGCGTCTGCCCTCTGCGGCCTGGTGATCGGGCTTTTGGTGGTAAAGCTGAACTTAAATCCCTGGATCATTACGCTGGCCATGTCTTTTATTTTTAACGGACTGGCGATCGGAAGCTCCCACGGATATTCCTATGAGATGACGGAGGCGTTAACCTGGGCCGGAAGAAAGCGGGTGGGGATGGTTTCCTTCCTGTTTATCCTTATGGTTATTCTGGTGGTGATCCTCTATATTGTGTTCCGCCATACCAAATATGGGAGGGACGTGCTGGCAGTGGGGGGCAACAGGACGGCGGCCAGGCTTTCGGGGATCAATGTAAACCGGATCGTGATCTCCTGCAACGTGCTTTCCTGCATGTTTGCCTGTATCGCAGCAATTTTGTGGGCGTCCAGAACCGGAACGGCGTCCCCCAATACGGGCTCTGACTGGATGATGTATTCCATCGCGGTCTGCGCCATCGGTGGGATTCCGCTTCTTGGCGGCAGCTTTACGGCGCTTGGCTTTTTCTGCGGCTCCTGGATTTTGACCATGGTCCGGAACGGCCTTACGATGCTGAAGGTGGACGTATATTATGAGCAGGTGTTTTTGGGCCTGATCATCCTCCTTGCGGTATCCGTGGAATCTGTGCGGGCCAGGATGGCAGAAAAAATGATGTAGGGAAAAAGGACTTTGGGACGGAAGGATAAACAGTCCCGGCCGGCCGGGGCTTTTATAAAAAAATAAAGATGCGGAGGTAAGAAGCATGAAAAGAAGACTTGTCAGTTGGTTGTGCGTGACGGTGATGGCGGTCAGCCTGATCGGATGCGGAGGCGGAGGAAAAGAGGAAACCAAAGCGCCGGAGGACAAAACGCAGACGGAGGCGGCAAAGGAAGAGGGGAAGCCGGAGGAGACCGAAGCGCCGGCGGAAACAAGGGCGGTGAAAAACCAGGAGATCGATACCAGCGGCGTGGAGCGGGCGCTGCAGCTTTCCAAGGATCCGGGAGAGTATAAGATCCATGTATACTGGCCGGCGCCGGATACTTATTTTGAAGATAATATCCAGCCCGGTTATGAGCAGCTTGCCAAGGAGTACGGCCTTACGGTGGATTATGCCATCGGAACGGAATGGACGCAGGATGTTGAAAATCAGGTGGTGGAAGCAAAAGCGGCAGAGGGATATGATCTGTTCATGATCTATGGGGCGGACACCTCCGGAGCGAATGCGCTCTATAAAGAACTGATTGACGCGGGCTGCAAGGTGGTCAACTACGGAGGAAAGGTAGACGATCCTCAGCAGGCGGCCGCTACTGTCTGCGGAGACGTCTATGACTATTCCTATGCGGCTACCAAACAGATGATTGAGGCTATGGGAGGAAAGGGGCAGATCATCAATGTCCTTGAGAACCTGGGGGACGTCAACACGCTGGAGAGACAAAAGGGCGTTGAGGCCGCAGTGGCAGAAGCGGAGGGCGTGACCATTTGCCAGACCATTGGAGACATCAATACGGAAGAAGAAGGCTATGAAAAGGTTTCGGATGCTTTGGCGGCAAATCCCGATGCCGCCGGGATCATCGCGACAGGCGGCACGGCATCCCGGGGAATGGCGAATGCGCTGAAGGATTATTATGCGTCCAATGAAGGCGCCGGGCATTTATTCGCAGTGGCGACGGATCCCTCTCAGGAGGTGATGAACGGCCTGAAGGACGGCACGCTGGATATCGGCGTAGCCCAGAACGGTTATGGACAGGGCTATATCGGAACGCTGCTTTTGCTTTACCTGACGGAAGGGTGGACCATGAAAGAGCCCGGCGTGCATATTGTGACCGGATATGTGTTTATTACCACGGACAATATCGACAGCTTTACGGCGGATATTGAAACTCTGAGCAAAGAAATTGCCGCAGAACTGGAGACTACATATTTAAATGCTCCGTAAAAGACGGCAGAGCGGACTCCCCGTCCTTTCTTTTGGGAGGGGGGCGGGGAGCTTCGAAGCTTTTTGACCTTATTTAGGAAACCGGAGGAAGGGATATGCTGGAGGTTAGAGAGGTTTCAAAATCGTTTCCGGGCGTAAAGGCCCTTCAGGATATCTCCGTGCAGTTTGAAGACGGAGAGATTCATGCCCTGCTGGGAGAAAACGGAGCCGGAAAGAGTACTTTGATGAAAATCATCTGCGGAATCTATAAGGCGGACCGGGGATGTGTTCTGCTGGACGGAAAGGAGCTGAGGCTGCACGGCTACGGAGATGCGGTAAAGCAGCATATCAGCATGGTGCATCAGGAAATCCAGCTGATTCCGGAAGCGAGTATTGCGGAAAATATCGTTAACGATAAAATCGTCCGGTTTACCAGATTCGGTTTCGTGAACTGGAAGGAAGTCAATGCGTTTGCATTAAAATATATGAAGGAAGTGGGGCTTGCGCTCCCTCCGGAAAAAAAGGTGCGGTTTTTGAGCGCGGCCCATAAGCAGCTTATTCAGATTGCAAAGGCATTGAGCGCCGATGCCAGGGTGCTGCTTTTAGATGAGCCGACGTCCTCCCTGACGCTTCATGAGGCCGATATTCTTTTCGAACTGGTACGGAAGCTGAAGGAGAAGGGGATGATCATAATCTTTGTCTCCCATAAGCTGGAAGAGGTGCAGGTCATTGCCGACCGGGTGACGGTTTTTCGGGACGGGCGCCTGGTGGGAACGGATGAGATCGGAAGGATGGAAAATTCCCGGATCATCCAAATGATGATCGGCCGGGATTTTGTTTACAGCTACCGGGGCAGGCTGGATGCGGAAGATGCGGAAGTGGCGCTGGAGGCAAAGAACATTACCTCCAGGCTTCACGGGTTCCGGAACCTCAGCTTTCAGGTGCGCAAAGGGGAGATCCTGGGCTTTTACGGCTTGGTGGGCTCCGGCAGGACGGAACTGATCCGGACGGTGCTGAATATTGACAAATGTGACGGAGGCGAGGTGCTGCTTTACGGGAAGCCGGTGAAGATCGATTCCTTTCAGACGGCTCTTCATAAATACCGGATCGGATATGTGACGGAGAACCGGAAAGAGGAAGGATTGTTTTTGGAGCATACGGTGGCGATGAACATCTGCGTCAATTCTCTCAGAAAGAGTTATTATGGACGGGCGCCGTTTATTAACCTGCGCAGGGAACGGGATAATGCGGAATATTTTGTAAACCGGCTGGAGATTAAAACGCCGTCCTTAAGGACGCTGGCGGGGAAGCTTTCCGGCGGGAATCAGCAGAAAATCAGCATTGCGAAATGGCTGGCGGCAGACTGCGATATTTTAATTATTGACGAGCCGACGGTGGGCGTGGACATCGGAGCAAAGGAATATATCCATGAGCTGATCTGGAATCTGGCGGCAAAGGAAGGAAAAACGGTGATCCTGATTTCTTCTGACATGAATGAAATGATTTCCCTTGCCAGACGGATCCTGATCTTCAGGGATAAGCAGATCACCGGAGAGCTGCGGGGGGAAGAATTTTTTGCAAAGCCCGGAGAGGAAATCAGCGCGGAAATCGGGAAATCTTTCGTATAACGAAATGACGGACATTTGGTCCTTAAAGGAGAATCAGAACATGGAAGCTGTAAAATGGAAGCATGCCTATATGGCGGAGCTCCCCGCAGAAGCGCAGGGCTTTGAGTGGTTTCAGAAGGAAAAGGGGCGGCTGGACCGGGAGCTTTCCGGGGAGGGGATCTGTAAATGCCGGATCTATGCCCAGGAAACGGAAGGAAGGGCCTGCCTGTTTGCCTATGCAGAGGAAGAGCGGGACAGAGAAGGGAAGGGGCCTGCGCTGTTTCTGACAAAGGGCTCTCCCTTTTTCTGGCGGGAAGCCAGGCAGGTATACGAATTTAAGGTTTGTGAAGAAGAGGATTTGACAGGGCTTTCGGCGCGCGGTATCATAATTGGTGTAAAAAGGGATTATCTGGAAGAATACGTCCGCCTCCATGATGAGCAGCCTCAGGTCATCCGCGACATTTGTTATGAAAACGGATTCCGTAGGTCTTCCATTTATGCGGCGGAGCTTCCGGGAGGCGGTTTGTACCTGCTGCAGTTCGTGGAGTGCAGGGGAGAGGAGAATCCGGCTCTGTATGAGAATGAGACCTATAAGGAGTGGCTGAGAGTCACGGGAGAGTGCCAGGAGCCCCTGCCGGGCGAGCGTTTCTGGAAAGAGATGAAGCCGGTTTACGAATTTGAAAAGGATGTAATGTCCTGATAAGGAAGAAGCATTCAGAAATAAAAAACAGGCGTTTGCGGAACACGAAACGGTCAGAATATTCTGGCAGTATGTCCGTCCAAAGCCTGCTGCGCCAGACGTTCCGGCAAGCCCAGGACCGCAGAAGTCACTCGGGAAAGAATCCCTCCTGCCTTCTCTGGTCTTGCTTCCACGGTGCAGAGGGCTTTTCCCGGAAATACAGCCAGAATTATTCAA
>CATJIW010000201.1 GCA_949740745.1 uncultured Lachnospiraceae bacterium
GCGACGGCGGTCCGCTCTAACATTCCGGTGATTGAGATCGTCATTGACAATCATGTGCTGGGCATGGTACGCCAGTGGCAGACCCTCTTCTATGGGAAGCGTTATTCCTCTACAATTCTTCAGGATAAGACGGATTTCGTGAAAGTGGCTGAAGCCATGGGTGCGAAGGGAATCCGGGTTACAAAGAAGGAAGAGGTGGAACCGGCCATCAAAGAGGCTATGGCGCAGGGCGGCCCTGTGGTCATTGATGTGCAGATAGATTGTGACGACAAGGTATTTCCTATGGTTGCGCCGGGCGGAGCCATTGAGGAAGCCTTCAATCAGGAGGACCTGGATGCGAAAAATGCCTGAATTTGGGTTTTAGAAGGAAAAAATCGTTAAAACTTTGACCGGGTGGCTTTACAGCCGCCCGGCTTTTGTACTATACTAGGATGCGGGCAGAGATGCCCGGCCTGAAGGAGGATCAGAATATGAGCAGAGTATATAATTTTTCCGCCGGCCCTGCGGCGCTTCCGGAGGAAGTGTTAAAAGAAGCGGCGGCGGAGATGCTGGATTACGCGGGAACGGGGATGTCCGTGATGGAGATGAGCCATCGTTCCAAAGTCTATGACAGGATCATTAAGGAGGCGGAACAGGATTTAAGGGACCTGATGGGGATCCCGGACAACTATAAGGTGCTGTTTCTGCAGGGAGGAGCCCATCTCCAGTTTGCCATGGTGCCCATGAATTTCATGAAGAAGGGCACGGCCGACTATATTGTGACCGGAAACTGGGCGAAGCGGGCCTGGAAGGAAGCGGCGAAGTATGGGAAGGCCAACTGCGTCGCCTCCAGCGAGGATCAGAACTTTAATTATATTCCCGACTGTTCCGACCTGCCCATCAGCGAGGATGCGGATTATGTCTATATCTGCCAGAACAATACCATTTACGGGACGCAGTTCCACACCCTTCCCAACACTAAGGGGAAGACGCTGGTGGCGGACGTGTCCTCCTGCTTCCTGGCGGAGCCCGTGGACGTGGAAAGGTACGGGATGATCTACGGCGGAGTCCAGAAAAATATCGGCCCTGCCGGCGTGGTGATTGCCATTATCAGGGAGGATCTGATTACGGAGGAGGTCTGGCCGGGGACGCCCACCATGCTCCGGTATAAGACCCATGCCGACAAGGATTCTTTGTACAATACGCCGCCGGCCTACGGGATCTATATCTGCGGCAAGGTGTTCAAGTGGCTGAAGAAGACGGGCGGCCTTGGGGCCATGAAGGAGCGCAACGAAAAGAAGGCGGCGATGCTTTATGATTACCTGGACGGGAGTGCCCTGTTCAGGCCCACGGTCACGGACAAGGCTTCCCGTTCCTGGATGAACGTGGACTTTGTGACGGACGACAGGGAGCTGGACGCAGAGTTTGTGAAAGAGGCGGAGGCTGCGGGGCTTTCCGGGCTCAAGGGCCACAGGAGCGTCGGCGGGATGCGGGCCAGCATCTATAATGCGGTGGCGCCTGAGGCCGTGGAGGCCCTGGTGAAATTTATGAAGGACTTTGAAGAGACACATAAGAGGTAAATGGCTTCTGCCTTCGGGCGGAGCCGGGACATCGCGGAGGAAAACGGAATGAAAAGAAAGATCCACTGCCTGAACCCGATTTCAAAAAAAGGGCTCAGGCTGTTATCGGAAGGATATGAGCTGACGGAGCAGTTTGAGGAAGCGGAGGGCGTTCTGGTGCGGAGCGCTTCCATGCATGAAATGGAGCTTCCGGAAGGGCTGGAGGCCGTCGCCAGGGCCGGGGCCGGCGTCAACAACATTCCCTTGGACAAATGCACGGAAAAAGGGATCGTGGTCTTTAACACGCCGGGAGCCAATGCCAACGGCGTGAAGGAGCTGGTGCTGGCGGGCATGCTGATGGCGGCCAGGGACATCCACGGCGGCATCGAGTGGGTGAAGCAGAACAAAGATGACTCCAACATCAGCAGGGACATGGAGAAGAGCAAGAAGATGTTCGCCGGAACGGAGATCATGGGCAAGCGTCTCGGCGTGGTTGGCCTTGGGGCCATCGGTGTCCGGGTGGCCAATGCGGCGGCGGAGCTTGGCATGAAGGTTTACGGCTATGATCCCTTCCTCTCGGTGGATGCGGCCTGGCAGCTTACCTCGTTTATCAAGCACGTGACGAACCTTGACGAAATTTACCGGAAATGCGATTACATTACGGTTCATGTGCCTCTTCTGGATGCCACCAGGGGCATGATCAACAGGGAAGCCTTTGCGAAAATGAAGGACGGCGTGGTCATCCTCAACTATGCCCGCGACCTCCTGGTCAACGACGAGGATATGCGGGAGGCGCTTGAGAGCGGGAAGGTTCATCGTTACATGACGGATTTCCCCAATCCCAGGGTGACTCACATGCCCGGCGTAATTGCGACGCCCCACCTGGGGGCTTCCACGGCGGAGTCGGAGGATAATTGTGCGGAAATGGCGGTTAAGGAGCTGATGACATATCTGGAAACCGGATCTATCCGCAATTCGGTGAATTATCCCTCCTGCGAGATGCCGCCCTGCAGAGGCGCCTGCCGGCTGTGCATCTTCAACGTGAACAAGCCCAACATGATCGGGCAGTTTGCGTCGGTGCTGGCGGAGGAGGGAGTCAACATTCCTGACATGCAGAATAAGAGCCGGGGCGAGGTGGCCTATACTATCATGGATGCGGATCAGGAGGTGCCGCAGCGGGTTGTGGACCGGCTGATGGAGATCGACGGCGTTTACAAGGTGCGGATTATCAAATAAAAGAGAACAGAATACGAATTTGATACGGAAAGCTCTGCGGCTGCCGGCCAGGCGGCAGCAGGGCTTTCCGGATGAGGAGAAAATCATGGCGATTGTGAAGCCGTTTATATGTTTAAGGCCGGAGACCTCCGTGGTTTCCAGAGTGGCGGCCCTGCCCTACGACGTCTATAACCGGGCGGAGGCGAAGCTGGAGGTGGAGAGGGAGCCGTTTTCCTTTCTTAAGATTGACCGGGCGGAAACCGGTCTTCCGGATGAAGTGGATACCTACGACCCCTGCGTCTATAAGCGGGCCAGAGGGCTTTTGGACGAAATGACGGCCAACGGGATGTTCGTGCGGGAGAAGCTCCCCTGCTATTATGTTTACGAGCTGACCATGGACGGCCGCTCCCAGACGGGGATTGCAGCCTGTTCCTCTATTGACGACTATGCCGGGAACGTGATTAAAAAACATGAGAACACCAGGGCGGAAAAGGAGGAAGACCGGGTCCGCCACGTGGATGTCTGCGACGCCCAGACAGGCCCGATCTTCCTGGCCTACCGGGCCAGGGCGGACATCAATGCCATAGTGGAGGAGACGAAGGAGACGCCGTCCCTTTATGATTTTACGGCTGTTGACGGGATCCGCCACGTGGTATGGAGGATCGACGGGAGGAAGCAGGTAAAGGCTTTGGAGAAAGCCTTTGCCCGGGTACCGAATACTTATATTGCGGATGGCCATCACCGGGCGGCATCCGCAGTCCGGGTCGGCTTCAGGCGGAGAGAGGAGCATCCGAATTACAAAGGCGACGAGCCTTACAATTATTTTTTGTCTGTGCTGTTTCCCGATGAGGAGCTTATGATTATGGATTATAACCGGGTAGTAAAGGATTTGAACGGTCTTACGGAGGAAGCGTTTCTGGAACGGCTCCGGAGGGATTTCGAGATCCGGAGTATGGGAAGCGAGCCGGTGCGGCCGGGGAAGAAGGGGGAGTTCGGAATGTTCCTTTCGGACTGCTGGTATCTGCTTGCGGCCAGGAGACAGCCCTGCGGCGACCCGGTGGCGGATCTGGATGTATCTGTCCTCCAGGACGTGCTTCTCGGCCCGGTTCTGGGAATCGGCGATCCCAGGACCGACACGAGGATTGACTTTATCGGCGGCATCCGGGGACTTTCGGAGCTTTCACGCCGCTGCCATGCCGACATGAAGGTGGCTTTTTCCATGTATCCCACCTCCATCGAGGAGCTGTTTCAGGTGGCTGACGCCGGGAGGCTGATGCCGCCAAAATCCACCTGGTTCGAGCCGAAGCTTCGCAGCGGGATCTTTATACACAGGCTGTCGTGAGAGAGGGGTACATAGAAGCATGCGGGAACAGTGGCGCATATACGGGAAAAAAGCAGATTTTAAAGGAATTTCGGAGCGGTTTGACATTGATCAGGTAACGGCCCGGATCATCAGGAACCGGGACATTACGGAGGAGGCGGATATCCGGAGGTATCTGCACGGGAGTCTGGCCGACTGCGACTCGCCCTTTTTGATGCGGGGCATGGAGGAGACAGTGGAGATCCTGGGACGGAAGGTGAGCGGCCGGAAGCCCGTCCGGGTTATCGGCGATTATGACGTGGACGGCATCTGCGCCACCTATATTCTGGTGAAGGCCCTGGAACGGCTGGGAGCGGAGGTGGATTATGACATTCCCGACAGGATCAGGGACGGCTACGGGATTAACGTGAACCTGATCGACCAGGCGGCTGCCGACGGGATCGATACCCTTCTCACCTGCGACAACGGGATTGCGGCGAAAAGCCAGATCGCCCATGCCAGGGGGCTGGGCATGACGGTGCTGGTGACGGATCATCACGAAGTCCCCTTCGAGGAGGAGGCAGGGGAAAAACGGGAAATCCTTCCTCCGGCGGACGTGGTGGTGAATCCTCATCGGTCGGGATGCAAATATCCCTTTAAGATGCTCTGCGGGGCAGCCATCGCCTGGAAGCTGGCCCAGGCCCTTTATGAAACCTTTGGAATTCCGAAGGAAGAGCTGTCTCCCTTTGTGGAGGCGGCGGCCCTGGCTACGGTATGCGACGTGATGCTTTTGCAGGGGGAAAACAGGATTCTGGTGAAGGAGGGGCTTAAGCGGATGGCCGATTCGCAGATTCCGGGACTCAGGATCCTGATTGAGGCCAACGGCCTCAATGCGGCAAAGCTCGGCTGTTATCATCTGGGATTCGTGCTGGGGCCCTGCCTGAACGCCGGGGGGCGCCTGGACACGGCGAAAAAGTCCCTGGCCCTTCTTTTGTCAGAAAAAAGATCGGAGGCCGAAAAGCTGGCCTGGGAGTTGAAGGAGCTGAACGACAAGCGAAAGGACATGACGGCCAGGGGCGTGGAAGCGGCCATATATAATATAGAAGAAACCGGTATCAGGGAGGATGACGTATATGTGGTCTATCTGCCGGATTGCCATGAAAGCCTGGCCGGGATCGTGGCCGGAAGGATCCGGGAAAAGTATAATCATCCGACGTTTATTATCACCAGGGCGGAGTCGGGCCTAAAGGGATCCGGAAGGAGCATCCAGCCCTATTCCATGTACGAAAGACTGGTCCGCTGTCAGGAATATCTGACGGCTTTTGGCGGCCATCCCATGGCGGCCGGACTGTCCCTGCCGGAGGAAAACCTGGAAGCCTTTCGGGAAGCGTTAAACCGGGACAGCGGGCTTTCGGAGGAGGATTTTGTCAAACGGCTGTGGATCGACGTGCCCATGCCCTTTTCTTATGTGACGGAGGAGCTGATTTCGGAGCTTCATCTTCTGGAGCCCTTTGGAAACGGGAATGAAAAACCGCTGTTTGCCCAGAAGGGCCTGACGGTCAGGAAGAAGAGCATACTGGGAAGAAACAAAAACGTGCTGAAGTTTTTGCTGTCCGACAAGGACGGAAATTCCATCGAGGCGGTCACCTTCCAGGATATAGAGGAGACGGACCGCAGCATCCGGGAGGGCGACCGGATTTCTGCGGCGTATTTCCCGGATCTCAATGTGTACATGGGCAGAAGGACGCTGCAGATGATGATTCAGAGCTGCCAGCCGGAGACGAAGCTGGTGGACGGGGTGCCTGCCATTGAAGGCAGGAGGGCTCTGGAGGGGAGAAAGTCGGATTTCCGGTTGCCAATGGAATCCGGGAAGACTATAATAGGAAGAGGAGCGGAAGAAGAACGCAGAAACGGAGGGTAAGACAATGAAGAAAATAGAAGAATATGTGAGAAGCATTCCGGATTTTCCGGAGGAGGGCATTATTTTCCGGGACGTAACCTCGATCCTGCAGGACGCAGACGGCCTGCATCTGGCCATTGACCTTTTGCAGGAAACTCTGGAGGGAATTGATTTTGACGTGGTGGTGGGCCCGGAGTCCAGAGGCTTTATTTTCGGCGTTCCCATTGCCTATAACCTCCATAAAGCCTTCGTGCCGGTGAGAAAAAAGGGCAAGCTGCCCTGCGAGACCGTGGAAATGGAATACGAGCTGGAATACGGCAGCGCAGTCATTGAAATGCATAAGGATTCCATCCGGCCCGGCCAGAAGGTGGTCATCATCGACGACCTGATCGCAACGGGGGGAACTATCGAAGCGATCACCAGGCTGGTGGAGGGCCTGGGCGGAGAAGTGGTGAAGATCAGCTTCGTCATGGAGCTGGCTGGCCTTAAGGGCAGGGAGAAGCTGGCCGGATACGACGTTTCCAGCGTGATCAGCTACGAAGGAAAATAATCGGCATAAAGGAAAATAAATCGGCGGTAAAAGTATGAAAGAAAAAGAAAACTTTCCCGGAAAGAAACGGAGACTGAGCACCACCAGGATCATTGCGCTGGGCTTTGCGGCGGCGATCCTGGTGGGCGCCTTCTTTTTGACGCTTCCGGTCTCTTCGGCAGACGGAACCTGGACGAATCCCGTTGACGCCCTCTTTACGGCGACCACGAGCATCTGCGTGACCGGGCTGGTGACGGTGACGACGGCGGTCCACTGGAGCCTGTTCGGACAGATCGTGATCCTCATCCTGGCGCAGCTTGGCGGCCTGGGCGTGATCACCGCCGCCATGTGCGTCCTGATCCTGGTGGGAAAAAGGATCACCCTGAAGGATCGGATGCTGATCCAGGAGACGTATAATATGGACACCCTGTCCGGGCTGGTCCGGCTGGTGGTGCGGATTGTCAGGGGAACGTTTCTCCTTGAGGGGATCGGCGCTTTGTGCTATGCGGCGGTGTTTGTCCCGGAATACGGCCTCTGGCCGGGGCTTTGGAAGTCGGTGTTCAATGCCGTTTCTGCATTCTGCAATGCGGGAATGGACGTGCTGGGAGAAACCAGCCTGCGCGCCTATGCGGGGAACCCTCTCGTCAACGTCACGACGATGGTACTGATCGTACTCAGCGGCCTGGGATTCATGGTCTGGTGGAATCTGATCGATTCCTGGAAAAAAAGGAAAGAGCATAAGCGGGGCTTTGCGGCCGGCCTGACGCTCCACACGAAGCTGGTGCTGATCATGACGGCGGCCCTGGGGTTTGGGGGCGCCCCGTTCTTTTTCCTTTTTGAGTATCGGAATCCGGCCACCATCGGGAATATGGGCATGGGAAACAAGGTGATGGCGTCCTTTTTTCAGTCGGTGACCACAAGGACTGCAGGATTTGAGACCATTCCCCAGGCGCAGCTCACCGACGGCTCTACCCTTCTGACCATGATTCTCATGTTGATCGGAGGCTCTCCGGCCGGGACGGCGGGAGGCATCAAGACTACCACGGCGGGGATTTTGATCCTGATCATCCTGTCTACGGTCCGGGGCAGGCGGGAGACGGAATTTATGAAGCGGCGGATCTCCGCCGATGCGGGACGGACGGCCCTGACCGTGACGGGGCTTGCGTTCCTGGTGGTGATCGGAGCCTCCGTTCTTTTGTTTGCCACGGACGGGCTGGAATTCAAGGACACGATCTACGAGGTCGTATCGGCCATGGGGACGGTGGGGCTTACCAGAGGGATCACCTCCGGCCTGAGCACGGCCGGAAAGCTGGTCATCGTTCTGGTCATGTATATCGGACGGATCGGGCCGGTGACGCTTGCCCTTGCCCTTGCCATGAAGCGGAGGGGAAAGGAGCAGAGCATCTCCCTTCCGGAGGAACGGATCCTGATCGGATAGGAATTCGGATCTTTGCGGCGAAATGGAAGACAAGAGAAATGGAATAGAACAAAAAGAAATAAAAAAGTTTCGCACTGGGGAAAGCTGTGCTCTTGCGGCGGATCTTAAGAATATTTGTCGGGAAAGGCGGACAGAAAATGGCGAAAAAAGAATTTGCAGTCTTCGGATTGGGGGAATTTGGAAGCAGCATTGCGGTCACGCTGGAGGAGAGCGGCTGCCAGGTGCTGGCCGTGGACAGCAGAGAGGACCGGGTCCAGAACATTTCGGAATATGTTACCCATGCGGTTTGCGCCAATGTGGCCGACCAGGCGGTGGTGCGTTCCTTCGGAGTCCAGAACATGGACGGCGTTATCGTGGGGATCGGGGAAAACCTGGAATCCAGCATTATGGCGACTATCTGCGCCAAGGAGTGCGGCGTGCCCTATGTGCTTGCGAAGGCCAACAGCGACATGCATGCGGCGGTGTTAAAAAAGGTGGGCGCCGATCAGGTGATCTTTCCGGAAAAGGCCACGGGGATCCGGCTTGGGCGGAATCTGGCCTCCGGCAATTTCCTTGACACCATCGAGCTTTCCAAGAAATTCAGCATGGTGGAGATCGAGGCGCCATCCAGATGGATCGGGAAGAGCATCCGGGAGCTGAACCTTCGGAAAAAGGGGATCAATATCATTGCGAGAAAGGGAGATCTGGAGGACATTGTCCTGATCGTGGATCCGGACCGTCAGATCGAGGGCCACGAAACCTTCATCATTATTGGGAGCAACAAAGACCTGGAACGGGAGCTTATGTGAAACCGGCTGCCGTCAGGATCGGATTTTGACGGATGGGAGTGCTTATGAGAATCGACAGTGCGAAAAGCAGCCGGGTAAAGCAGGTTGCGGCCCTTCAGACAAAGGCGAGGTGCCGGAGGGAGCAGGGAGCCTTCGTGGTGGAGGGGCTTAAAATGGTGCGGGAGGCTCCGGGGGAAAGGCTGCTTTCCGTCTATGCTTCCGATTCTTTCCTGGAGCAGGGCGGGGAGGAAAAGCTTGGCGGAATTGCCTTTACGCCGGTTTCCGACGCGGCTTTTAAAGCCATGGCAGATACCCGGACGCCCCAGGGAGTCCTGGCGGTGGTGAAGGCGCCGGACTGGAAGCGGGAGGATTTTTCAGGGAAAGGACGGGCCCTGCTTTTATTTCTGGAGGATCTTCAGGACCCGGGAAATCTTGGAACGGTCTTCCGGGCCGGGGAGGGGGCCGGCGTGACCGGGATCCTTATGAGCCGGGGGACCGTGGATGTATATAATCCAAAGGTCATCCGTTCCACCATGGGGTCTGTGTACCGGGTTCCCTTTGCGGTCTGTGACGATCTGGAGGCTGTGCTTCGGCAGTGCCGGAAAGAGGGGATCCTGTCGTATGCGGCCCATCTTGGAGGGAAAATAAATTATGAGGAAGCAGATTTTAGCGGTCCGTCGGCGTTTCTCATTGGCAACGAAGCGTCGGGACTGTCGGAAAAATTTTCCGCGGCCTCTGATTTTTTAGTAAAAATTCCCATGGCGGGGCAGGTGGAATCCCTGAATGCTGCGGTGGCGGCTTCGGTGTTAATGTACGAGGCGGCGCGTCAGCGGCGTTATAAATAAGAGGGAAAGAATGCGGGAGAGAAAAGAGAACGATTTTATCGATACACAATATAGTGTGTTAAGATAAAATCGTTTTTCTATATATGGTGTTTTTGAGAGGCATAAAGCAGAGAAGGGAGGACCCCTGCGCCGGAAGCGGAGGTTCTTTCCGGGACAAAAGGAAAGTGGTGACAGGGGGTCGAAAAAGGGCGCAAAAAAAGAGCAAAGTGGGAAATGCTTGACAAAATGAAAAGGTGGTGTTATGATGACGGTGTAACAAAGTTGTAACAATTGACGCAGAGGGTTAATATTTTAAACTGATGTGAGTCAAAAATGTTACAACAAGTCACAAGGAGGTGTACAATGTTAACCAGAAAGAAAAGCATTGTTTTGTGCTTTGTCACCGGTGCATTGCTTTGTACTCTGATTTCCTGTGGGAACCCGGACAGCGCATCTGCAGGGGATGCCATGACGGCGGTATCTGCGGAAGGGCCGCCGGAGGGAGAAGCGGAAATCCAAGACATCAGGAAAACCTCACTGGAAGAGAATACGAGAGAAATTGTAAAAGCTACCATAAAGAGTACAGAAAGCGACAGTCAGGAAAGCGGGGAAAGCCCGCAGGTTCCGGAAGTACAGACGGAAGCGATGGCGGCAAGGATTGCCGGAGCGTCCGTGAAGGGCGGCGCCGCAGATTACGGAACGGCGGCCCAGGAGGAGCAGACGGCGCCGGCAGACAGCGTTGCTGCAGAAGAGACGGTTCCGGAAACGGAAGCGCCCAATGTCATTGCTCCCGAACTGGAAAACAAGGTGGTTACTACGGTGACGGATACTTATCTGAATATCCGTCTGGAGCCTTCCGAGGAGAGTGAGATCGTCGGGCGGCTGTATGAGGGAAGCGCCGGCGAGGTGCTGGAAACGGCAGAAGGCTGGACGAGGATCTCTTCCGGCGGCGTGGAAGGCTGGGTGCATAATGAGTATGTGGTATCCGGCAAGGATGCGCAGAATTTTGCGGAAGAATCCTTAGGGCAGGTGGCTACCGTCAAGGAGGAGGGGGTCCGTGTGAGAGCGGACGCATCCCTGGATTCTCCCTGGGTCGGCATGGTGGATTTGAATGGAACCTACCGGGTAGTGCCGGAGGAACCTGCCGAAGAGGAGGAGCCGGAGCAGACGGCGCCGGAGACGGAGGCACAGCCGGAAACGGAAAGTACGGAGGTGGCAGAGACGCCGGAGGGCACAGCACAGCCGGAGACGCCGGGAGCCGCAGAAGAGGCTCCGGAAGCGGCCCTTCCGGAGATGCCTATGGCACTGGAAGCGCCGGTAGGGGCGGAGGCCCTGATTGTTCCGGAGACGAACGGAGAGCAGCCAGTCGGTCAGCCGGAGGAAACACAGCCTGCGCAGACGCCGGCCGCAGAGACGCCGGCCGTTCCGGAGGCGGAGCTAAAATGGATTAAGATCATTTACGAGGAAGACAAAGAGGGCTATGTTTGTGCGGATTATGTGACCACGTCCTTCGTGCTTGGGAAAGCCAAGTCCATGGAAGAGATCCGCGCAGAGGAGGAGGCGGCCGCAAGAGCGGCGGCTGAGAGAGAGGCCGCCAGAAAGGCAGAGCGGGCGAAAGCGGCGGCGAAGGCCGAAGCCGCAGGGGATACTTCCGCAGGATCGGGCTGGGTATCTCTTGGAGAATTCAAGATCACTGCTTACTGCGGCGGCGCATGCTGCAACGGCCAGTGGGCCGGGACGACTTCTTCCGGAGCGGCTCCCACCGAGGGGCGTACCATTGCCGTGGCTCCCGGAATGATTCCTTACGGAACCCGTGTCAGAATTGCCGGCGTGGACGGCGTGTTCGTAGCCGAAGATACCGGAGGATTTGCCAACAGCAATCCCAGACAGATCGACATTTTTTATGCGGACCATGGCCGTGCGACCAGCAAGGGCGTGTCCTACAGAGAGATTTGGGTGCAGAGATAAGACCCTGCATGGAATATGAAATACAGCTGCCGTACCGAAGGGGAGACCGGAGGTACGGCAGCTTTTTGCAGGAATCGGTTTCCGACGGCGATCCTTTTCGGAGATTGGGAAATGAACCGTCCGCAGCCCCTTCATCTGTTCGGCGTTTTGCGGGGACCAGGGATTCCTGCCGCTGCCACCATAAAATATCATATCTGTGTATTGTTTCTATAATTAGCACTATTACATATACTAATGGTATTGATAAATGGTATATGGGGTGGTGACGATGAGAGAGAAGAAAGAAATCAATGTTTTGATGGGAGATCAAATTCGTATCGCCAGAGAGCAGGCCGGACTTACCCAGGAGCAGTTCGGGGCGCTGGTGTCTCTGGGAGCGAAGAATGTGTCTGACATTGAACGGGGGCTTGCGGGGATTTCGGTTTCTACTCTGAAGCGGATCTGTGAAAGGCTGTGTGTCTCCGGCGACCGAATTCTTTTCGGGGAGCGGACGGCCAATGAAATAGATTATCTGACAGAACGGTTAAGCCGCCTGCCGAAATGGAAGCTGGAGGTTGTGGAAGACTTTTTAAACCAGACCTTTTATTTTTTGGAGATGATGGAAAGGTAATCCTCTGCACCGGGCCGATGGAAAAGCCGGCTTCCGGAAAATTTAGAAATTGCAGGGGTTTTCCGGAAAAATCCGGGAAAATACTTGCATTTGCACACCGGACGTGTTAAACTAATAAAGCTGAAAAATTGTCACGCAGATGGACTTTTACGGACGGTGCCGGGATGTTCCGGTCTCCGGGAAGACGGAAATCTGCGGAAGTTCAAACCAAATGGAGGAAAGAAACATGAGCGTTATTTCAATGAAGCAGCTGTTAGAGGCAGGCGTACATTTCGGACATCAGACCAGAAGATGGAACCCCAAGATGGCTCCGTATATCTATACCGAAAGAAACGGTATTTATATTATTGACCTTCAGAAGTCCGTGGGCATGGTTGACGATGCTTACAAGGCGGTGGCAGATATCGTTGCGGACGGCGGCACCATTCTTTTTGTGGGAACCAAGAAGCAGGCGCAGGACGCCATTCAGGCGGAGGCAGAGCGCTGCGGCATGTACTATGTAAATCAGAGATGGCTGGGCGGCATGCTCACCAACTTCAAGACCATCCAGAGCAGGGTGCAGAGGCTCCGCACCATCGAGAAAATGGCGGAGGACGGCACCTTTGACGTGCTTCCCAAGAAAGAGGTCATTGCCCTCAGGAAGGAATGGGAGAAGCTGGAGAAGAACCTGGGCGGCATCAAGGATATGAAGAGACTGCCCGATGCGATCTTTATCGTAGACCCCAAGAAGGAAAGAATCTGCGTACAGGAGGCTCATGCGCTGGGCATCACCCTGATCGGCATTGCAGACACCAACTGTGACCCGGAGGAGCTGGATTACGTGATTCCCGGCAACGACGATGCGATCCGCGCCGTGAAGCTGATCGTTTCCAAGATGGCGGACGCCGTCATCGAGGCGAAGCAGGGCGAGGAAGTGACCGAGGGCGCAGCTGAGGAAGCGGAAGCCGGAGAAGCGGCAGAGGCATAAGCAGGGAGGAAGCCTGCGGCGGCAGACGGAGAACGGACTGCGGCGGCACGGACGCAGGAGCCTGTTTCCGTGGGAAAAGGTTCTTTAATATAGAAAGGATTAGATAAATTATGGCAGCGATTACAGCAGCAATGGTAAAAGAGTTGAGAGAAATGACCGGAGCCGGCATGATGGACTGCAAGAAGGCGCTTGCGGCTACGGAAGGAGATATGGATGCGGCGGTAGAGCATCTGAGAAAGAACGGACAGGCCAAGGCCGAGAAGAAAGCCAGCCGGGTTGCGGCAGAGGGCATTGTCAAGACCGTTATTGACGGCAGCAGAGCCGCCATTGTAGAGGTTAATTCCGAAACGGACTTCGTGGCGAAGAATGCAGATTTCCAGGCTTACGTGGCGGATGTTGCGGCACAGGCAGTTGCTTCTGA
>CATJIW010000202.1 GCA_949740745.1 uncultured Lachnospiraceae bacterium
GATGACGGAAGAGGCCGGCCGGGCTTTTGCGGGCTGTGACCTGATCATCGGGGCCGGCCGGATGGTGGAGGCCCTCGGCCGGTTTGGAAAGCCGGCCTTCTCTGCCTATAAGGAGGAGGAGATTGTCGGTTTTCTGGAGGCCCACGGGGAATATGTCCGGCCGGCGGTGGCCTTTTCCGGCGACCTGGGCTTTTACAGCGGGGCAAAAAAGCTGCTTCCGCTTCTTAAGGAGAGGGGCTTTGCCGTGGACTGCGTGCCGGGAGTCTCGTCCCTCGTATATCTGGCGGCCAGGACGGGAAAGCCCTGGGACAATGCAAAATTCATGAGCGTTCACGGGCGCTCGGAGAACCTGATCCGGGCGGTCCTGGAGAATAAGCGGGTCTTTACCCTCCTGGGCGGGGAGGGAAGCGTGGAGGCCCTTTGCCGGGAGCTGTTGTTTTACGGGCTTTCCGGGATCGAGATTACGGTGGGGGAGAATCTTTCCTATGAGACGGAGCGGATCGAGTCGGGACGGCCGGAGGAGCTTCTGGGGCGGCCCTTCGGTCCCCTGGCGGCGGCTGTTCTGGAAAATCCGGACGGGGGCAGGAACCGGGTGACTCACGGGATCCCGGACGGAGAATTCATCCGGGGAGAGGTTCCCATGACCAAGCAGGAAGTGCGGTCTGTCTCCCTTTCCAGGCTGGAGTTAAAACGGGACTCGGTGGTTTATGATGTCGGGGCGGGGACCGGGTCGGTCTCCGTGGAAGCTGCTCTTCTGGCTTCGGAGGGAAGGGTTTATGCCATTGAACGGAAACCGGAGGCGGCAGAACTGATCCGGGAGAATAAGCGGAGGTTCGCCGTTTCCAATCTGGAGGTGGTGGAGGGGCAGGCCCCGGAAGCGGTTCTGGAGCTTCCACGGCCGACCCACGCCTTTATCGGCGGCTCTGCCGGAAATTTAAAGGAGATCGTCGAGATCCTTTTGAAAAAAAACCCGAAGGTGCGGGTGGTGGTCAATGCCATCGCCCTGGAGACGGTGGCGGAGGCGGCCGCCCTTTGGAAGGAGCTTCCCGTAACGGACGTGGCCGTTTCTCAGATCATGGCTTCCAGAGGCAGGAAACTGGGCGGCTATGAGCTGATGACAGGAATGAATCCGGTCTATGTCATCAGTTTTTCCGGGAAGGGGGACGTCTGATGGGAGAACGGGAACAAACAAGCGGGGCAGGGCAGATGCCGAGGCTTCTGCTGGCGGCGGCGGGCAGCGGCAGCGGAAAGACCCTGCTTACCTGCGGCCTCCTTGCCGCCTTTCAAAAGCGTGGGCTTAAGCTGGCGGCTTTCAAATGCGGACCGGATTACATTGATCCCATGTTTCACGAAAGCGTGCTGGGAGTGCCTTCGGGAAATCTGGACAGTTTTTTTACGGACCGGGAAACCCTCCGCCATCTGCTTGCAAAGGGGGCGGAAGGGGCAGAGCTTTCCATTATCGAAGGAGTCATGGGATATTTTGACGGCCTTGGAGGGATTTCGGGACGGGCCAGCACTTCCGAGGTGGCCGCATGGACCGAAAGCCCGGTGGTACTGATCGTAAACTGCCGCGGCCTGAGCCGTTCCGCAGTGCCTCTTATCAAAGGCTTTTTGGACTATGAGGAGCAAAAGCAGATCCGCGGGGTGATTCTCAATCAGGTTTCGCCCATGCTGTATCCGGCGCTGAAGGAGCTTATGGAAAAAGAGCTTCCCATTGGTGTGTACGGCTACGTGCCGGTGCTTGAGGAAGGATTTTTGGAAAGCCGCCATCTGGGGCTTAAGCGTCCGGGGGAAACGCAGGAGCTGCAGGAGCGCCTTTTGAAGCTGGCGGACCTTCTCTCAGAGACGGTTGACCTTTCCGGCCTGCTTGCCCTGGCCGGGTCGGCCCCTTTGGTGAAGGGGAGGGAGACGGCGCTTTGCCCCGTTTCCGGAAAAGTCCGGGTGGCGGTGGCCAGGGACAGGGCCTTTGATTTTTGCTATAAAGAAAATCTGGGGCTCCTTAAGGAACTGGGAGCGGAGCTTTTGTTTTTCAGCCCTCTGGAGGACGGGCGTGTTCCGGAGGATGCAGACGGCCTGCTTCTTTTGGGCGGCTACCCGGAGCTTTATGCGAAGGAGCTTTCCGAAAACAGCTCCATGCGGGATTCGGTGAAGTCGGCCGTCGAGGGCGGAATTCCCTGTCTGGCGGAGTGCGGCGGCTTTATGTATCTCAATCAGACCCTGGAGGACGAGAACGGACGGGACTGGCCCATGGCGGGCGTCCTTCCCGGAAGGGCCTTTCGGACTCCGAGGCTTTCCCGGTTTGGCTACGTGACCCTGACGGCCGGGGAGGATTCCATTTTGGGGAAGGCGGGAAGCCGGTTTCCGGCCCATGAGTTTCATTACTGGGACTGCACGGAAAACGGGGAAGCGTTTTTGGCCGAAAAGCCTGCGGGAAGGCGGAGCTGGAAATGCATGGTGAACCGCGGGAATTTGCTGGCCGGCTTTCCGCATTTTTATTTCTACGGAAACACCAGGGCGGCGGAAGGGTTTCTGGCCGCCTGTGAAAAATATCGGGATAAGCGAAGGAGGGAACGGGGATGAAGGAGCTTGAGGAGAGGCTCCGCGAGCGTCTGGCTCTGGTTAAGGGACTGGACGAGGCGGCCATGGAGCAGACAGAGAAGCGGTGGGATTCCATTGCGAAGCCCTTAAAGAGCCTGGGGCTTTTAGAGCAGAACCTGACGAAGATTGCCGGGATCCAGGGAAGCGTAAAGCCGAAGATCGAAAAACGGGCCCTGATTGCCATGTGCGCCGACAACGGCGTAGTGGAGGAGGGAGTGACCCAGACCGGCATGGAGGTGACGGCCATCGTGGCGGGAAACATGGCGAAGGGGGCCACCACGGTGACGGTCATGGCGGAGACGGCCCGGGTGGACGTATTCCCGGTGGACATCGGCATGGTGACGGAGGGCGGCTGCATTTCGGGCGTTCCGGAGGAGAGGGAGGAGCTTCTTCCCAGGACGCTTCTTTTCAGAAAGGTGGCCCGCGGAACCCAAAACTTCGCCAAAGGGCCGGCCATGAGCCGTGAGGAGGCTCTGCGGGCAGTCCTTGTGGGCATGGAAATGGCCGGGCGGCTTAAGAGCCAGGGCTATGAGATTCTGGCCACCGGGGAAATGGGAATCGGAAATACCACCACCAGCAGCGCGGCGGCGGCGGCCCTTCTCGGCGAACCGGTGGAAAAAATGACCGGGAAAGGGGCCGGGCTTTCCGACGAGGGCCTTCTACGGAAAATCCGAGTCATCAAAGAGGCTCTCCGGGATCTTAAGCCGGACCGGGAGGATCCCATTGACGTGCTGTGCAAGGTGGGAGGCTTTGACATTGCGGGCCTTACGGGGGTCTTCCTGGGCGGCGCCGTTTACCGGATCCCGGTGCTTCTTGACGGGTTTATTTCCAGCGTGGCGGCA
>CATJIW010000203.1 GCA_949740745.1 uncultured Lachnospiraceae bacterium
ATAATTAGCGCCACTCGTAAGGAGTCTGCTGATAAACGTAGAAATTAATCCAGTTATTGTAGAGGGCGTTGGCATGCATCCGCCAGGAAAGGCAGGGCCTCTGCCCCGGATCGTCGTTCGGATAATAATTTTCCGGGATGGCCGTGTCCATGCCCTTGCCCCGGTCTCTCCGGTACTCGCCGTCCAGGGTGACCCTGTCGTATTCCGGATGGCCCATGATGAAGATCCGCCTGCCGTCAAGGCTCTGGACCAGGAATACTCCCGCCTCCTCGGACTCGGCCAGAATCAAAAGATCCGGACAGGCCGCAATATCTTCCTTTTTTACATAAGTATAACGGGAATGAGGAGCCCGGAAGGTATCGTCAAAGCCCCGGACCAGAGGAATGGTCCGGTTCATGACCCTATGCTCAAAAATCCCGAAGAGCTTTTTCTCCATCTCGTGCTTCTGGATGCCGTAATGGTAGTAAAGCCCCGCCTGGGCGCCCCAGCAGATATGGACTGTGGACGTCACGTTGGTATTCGTCCAGGCCATGATCTCGGAAAGCTCCGGCCAGTAATCCACCGCCTCAAACTCTATCTGCTCCACCGGCGCCCCGGTAATAATCATCCCGTCAAATTTCTTCTTCCGGACGGAGTCAAAGGTCACGTAAAACTGATTCAGATGGCTTACGGAGGTATGAGTCGACTCATGGCTCCTCATGTGAAGAAAGGTAATGTCCAGCTGGATCGGCGTGTTGGAGAGAGCCCTGAGAAGCTGTGTCTCCGTGTCCTCCTTTACCGGCATTAAATTCAGGATCACGATCTGAAGGGGACGGATATCCTGGGAAACGGCCCGGTTTTCATCCATCATAAAAATATTTTCCGTCTCAAGAATTGCCCTGGCCGGCAAATTGTTCTGTACTTTAATCGGCATAAATCATCTACTCCTGTTTTATCATGTCCAAAAATTCCTCTTCCGTGAGAATGGGAATCCCCAGCTCCTTCGCCTTTTTGTTCTTCGAGGAATTCGACATGGAATCATTGTTTATGAGGTAATCCGTCCTGGCCGTGACAGAGCCGGTCACCTTGCCCCCCAGAGCTTCAATGAGGGCCTTCGCCTCGCCCCGATTGGCAAAATGCGCCACGCTCCCGGTGATGACAAAAGTCTTCCCGCCAAGGACCTGTTCGTCCGCTGATGGCATTTCGTCATGAAACGTCACCAGCTCAAGCATTCGGTCCACCTCCGCATTTTTCTGCTCCGACTGAAAATAGGCCAGAAGGCTGTCGGCGATCACCGGACCGATTCCCTCAATCTCCTCAAACTCCTCCCTCGTCCCATGGCGCAGCTTTTCAAAATCATAATCAAAGGCTCTGCAGAGAACCTTCGCATTGGCCAAACCGATTCCGGAAATCCCAAGGCCGTAAAGAAACCGTGCCATAGTAGTATCCTTCGCCCGCTTCAGGGACGCCTGCAAATTATCATAGGACTTTTCCCCGAAGCCCTCCATGGAAAGGATCTGCTCCCTGTGCCGCTCCAGGCAGAACAAATCCGCAAATTCCCGTAAAAACCCGGCGTCCACAAATTTTTCCAGCGTCGCCTCCGAAAGCCCGTCGATGTTCATGGCATCCCGGCTCACAAAAAGAGAAAAGCCCTTGATCCTCTTCGCCTGACACTCCGGATTCACACAGTAGAGAGCCTTCACGCCATTGTCCTCGTGGATCTGCGTGGGCCTGCCGCAGACCGGGCAGACATCCGGAATCCCGGCCGGACCGCTTCTCGTCAAATTCTCCGCAATCTGGGGAATGATCATATTAGCCTTATAGACGGTGATCTCGTCCCCTTCTCCCAGCGCCAGCGCCTCCACGATGCTCACGTTGTGGACGCTGGCCCGGCTCACCGTGGTCCCCTCTAACTCCACCGGCTCAAAAACCGCCACCGGATTGATAAGCCCCGTCCGGGACGCACTCCACTCAATACAGCAGAGGCGGGTCGCCTGGACCTCGTCCGCCCATTTGAAGGCAATGGAATCCCTTGGGAATTTCGCCGTCCGCCCCAGGGAACGACCGTAGGCAATGTCATCAAAGAGAAGCACCAGCCCGTCGGAGGGAAAATCATTATCCGGAACAGCCTTTGCAAATTCCGAAACCGCCTCCTCCACCGTCTCCCGGCTCACCCTCTTAAATTCCACCACGTCAAAGCCCTGCCCCGAAAGCCAGGAAAGCTCCCGCTCCCTGGAATTCCCAAAATCCACCCCCTCGGCCTTTACAAGCGAAAAGGCAAAAAACCTCACGTTCCGTCTGGCCGTGATCTCGTTGTTCAGCTGGCGCACCGAACCGCTGCACAAATTCCTGGGATTTTTGTATTTGGCATCGGCGTCCCCGATCTCTTCATTAATTTTATAAAAATCCGAATACCGGATAACGGCCTCGCCCCGAAGCACCAGCTCCCCCCCATAAGAAACGGACCGGGGCACATTGGCAAAGACCCTCGCATTATTAGTAATGACCTCGCCGACCTCGCCGTTCCCCCTGGTGACCGCCTTATAAAGCCGCCCCTCCCGGTAGGTCAGCACGATGGTAAGACCGTCCAGCTTCCAGGAAAGAAGTCCTTCCTTCTCCCCCAGCCACTGCGCCAGCGCCTCCGGCTCCTTGGTCTTATCTAAAGACAGCATAGGCGTCTCATGAGTCTCTTTCGGAAGCTCGCTTAAAATCTCGTATCCCACCTGAACGGTCGGGCTCGCGCCAAGGACAATGCCCGTCTCCCGCTCCAGTGCAGAAAGCTCGTCATACAGCCGGTCATACTCGAAATTGCTCATAAGCTCCCGACTCTCCTGATAGTACGCCCTTCCGGCCTCTCCAAGAAGAGAGACCAGCTCCTTCATCCGTACAAGCTTTTTTTCCTGTTCCATGCTAGTTCCGCCTTCTGTCATGCCTGTTCCGCTCTGCGCCATGCTCCCGCTCCTTCCGGGATCCCCCGGAAGCCGCCGTCCGGGCCGTTCTGCCCTTTCTTTCCTGACAAATTGTTTTGCCCGAACCGGAAAGAAGTCCCGAAAGCCCCTGAAGCTCCGCCTCCGTCGCCTCCCGGTATCCGCCGGAGGCAATGCCCTCCACCGTAAAATGCATGATCCGGACCCGCTTAAGGCTCACCACCCGGTAATCAAAATATTCGCACATCCGCCTGATCTGGCGATTGAGCCCCTGGGTCAAAATCATCCGAAAGCTCTTTGCCCCCGTCTTCTCCGCCTTACAGGGAGCCGTCACTGTCCCAAGCATGGGAACCCCCCGTCTGAGAGCCTCTAAAAAACCCGCCGTCACCGACCGGTTGACCTCCACCAGATACTCCTTTTCATGGGCATTCCCCGGCCGCAGGATCTGATTCATCAAATCCCCCTGATTGGTCATCAGAATCAGCCCCTCCGATTCCTTGTCCAGCCGCCCCACCGGATAAAGGCGGACGGGATAACGAACCAGGTCCACGATGTTTTTCTCTCCCGGAAACTCTGCCGTGGTACAGACGATCCCGGCAGGCTTGTTGACCAGGAGAAGCACCGGCCGCTCCTGCCCTCCCACCGGCATCCCGTCCAGGCACACCTCCTGCCCGGCACTCACCCGCTGGCCCAGGACCGCCGTCCGCCCGTCCACCGTGACCCGCCCTGCATCTGCCAGCCGGTCTGCCTCCCTGCGGGAACAGACCCCCGCCTCGCTGAGATATTTATTCAAACGGATTCCTGATTCTTCCATCCCGCCGCCTCCCCCATTCAGACCGCCGGGCCGCACATTCCCGCCGCCCAGTGCAACATGCCTTCTATCATATCATTAAATCCCGATATTTTCCACCGTTTTATCCCGGAGTTTTCGTATTCCCTTTCTCCCTCCGTTATAGTATACTAACAGCAGGTGTCTGCGAAGCTCATAAATTCATTGAATATTCCGACCATTCCGCTTTCGCACATGCCTGACAAAAACAGATAGATAATTGCGAAACGTGAAATTGTGGGGAACATTCTGGCAGCATGTCCGTTCAAAGCCTGCTGCGCCAGGCGTTTCAGCAGGCCCGGAACCACAGAAGTCCCTCAGGAAAGAGTCCCTCCCGCCTTCTCTGGTCCTGCTTCCACGGCGCAAAGGGCTTTTCCCGGAAATATTGCCAGATTATTCAATGAATTCTTGAGTTTCGCAATTGTCTGAAAAACAGAGACAGAAAGGAACCACAAATGATAGAATACCGAACATTAAGCCCCGATGAAATCACCCCTTCCCTCTTTCGTTCCTTTATCCGCAGGCAGGTCGTCACCGACTGCCGGAGAAAGGAAAACGGCCGGTGGGTAATCAAAAGCGATCCCTTCGTCGATGACTGGGGGCCGGCCGAATATGAAGTGCTGGTCCGCTGCCTTGTGCACACGGCCAGAACCGGCGGGATGGTATGCGGAGCCTTTCAGGACGGCAGGCTGAAAGGGTTTGTATCCGTGGAAGGGACTCCGTCCGGCAGTCATTCCCAATATCTGGATCTTTCCAGCATCCACGTTTCCCAGGACCTGCGGGGATGCGGCGTCGGCCGGGAGCTGTTCTCCGCCGCAGAACAGTTTGCCAGAGAGCATGGCGCCAAAAAGCTGTATATTTCTGCCCATTCCGCCGTGGAAACCCAGGCATTTTACCATTCCATGGGCTGTGTGGAAGCTGAGGAATACGACCCTGTGCATGTGAAAAAAGAGCCCTGTGACTGCCAGCTGGAATATGTTTTGTAATGTCCTCTCACAAATCCCCCGCGATCTGTCTGATCCTGTCCCGCCGGCCGGCGGCTATAGATGAAAAAGGCCGGCCGGAGCCTCCGCAGGACAGATGACAATGGAAGTGCCGCACAATTTCAAAAGGACTTATTTTCTAATGGTTATCTCTGCACTCTTGCGCCTGCGCCGCCCATAAGCGCCTCCACCTCTTTTTTACTGGCCATGGTGGTATCTCCGGGCGTGGTCATGGCAAGCGCCCCGTGGGCTGCGCCGTAATTCACGGCAGCCTCTGCGTCACCCGTGGTCATCAGCCCATAGATCAGTCCGGAGGCAAAGGAATCTCCGCCTCCCACCCTGTCCATAATTTCCAGCCCCGGATACTCCCTCGCCTTATGGATCTCGCCGTCGGCCCAGCAGATGGCGCTCCAGTCATTGACCGTGGCCGTCCTCACGGTCCGAAGGGTAGTCGCCACTGCCTTGAAATTCGGATAGGCCTTCGCCGCCTCGCCGACCATCTTTTTATAGCCGTCCAGATTCAGCTCCTTTAAGCCTGCGTCATTCCCCTCAATCTCAAATCCCAGACACGCCGTAAAATCCTCCTCGTTGCCGATCATCACGTCCACATCCCCGGCCGCTTCCCTGTTAACCTCCCGGGCCTTTGCCAGCCCGCCGACAGCGCTCCACATGGAAGGACGGTAGTTGAGATCATAGGAGACCACGGTCCCGTATTTTTTCGCCGTTTTAATGGCTTCCAGGACCGTTTTGCAGGACTGCTCCGAAAGGGCCGCATAGATGCCGCCGGTATGAAGCCAGCGCACTCCCAGCTCTCCGAAAATATAGTCAAAATCAAAGTCCTCCGGCGCTGCCTTGGAGATGGCGGTATTAAACCGGTCGGAGCAGCCCACGGCTCCCCGGATTCCAAAGCCCCGCTCCGTAAAATTCAGCCCGTTCCTGCAGACCCGGCCGATTCCGTCCGTTTTCATCCACCGAATGAGGGAGGTGTCCACGCCTCCCTGAAGAATCATATCTTCCATGAGCATGC
>CATJIW010000204.1 GCA_949740745.1 uncultured Lachnospiraceae bacterium
AAAGGTGCAAAGATAGTGCGTGAGACGTTAAGCTGCGCAGTAAATGACGGGGATAAAAGAAGCAATAAGACGGTCTTTATGGATTACAGTCGAGAAGAGAAAGAGACTGTTTTTCTTCCTAAAAAAAGACTGGAAGAGGTTGTTGAGAAAAACAGGGAAATAAAGACAGATTTGATTGTAGCCAGAAAGCTTGCGGAAAAAAGCAATTGCTCTTATATTTTCGGAGAGAACAGCAGGAAAATTTTCTGTCAGGAATATGATAATAATTTTAAGCATTATTCGGAAGTGATCAGAGCTTTATTCCAATTTGCTTTAAAGGATTTGTTTGTAATCCGCAATATACATTCCGGAGTGATTTCTGCCAATTTTTTGCTGCCGATGGCTTTTAAATTTGAACGGGATGAGGTCGGAATGAAAGGGGATTTTGCGGTTCCCCTGACGGAGCCGGTTGTGTTGAGCGGAGAGAGGAAAAAGATCTTGGACGCTATCGTGGAACAGGTTAATATGGTTCTGTTTACAATTATTCCGGGGATGAAGATTGACGTTTATAATTATGGGGTGCAATTAACGGATTCTGGAGAGAATGGCTGCAGGGTGGAGCTTGTTTCTGTCCGGGATGGCCTGCCGCCTATTCCGATTCGAATGGAATCGGAAGGAATTATTAAAATTATCTCTATTTTGAATGCCTTGGTTCAGGCGTTTGGAAACCCTTCGATCTGCCTTGCGATTGACGAACTGGATGCGGGAATTTTTGAGTACATGCTTGGAGAACTCCTTGACATTTTTCATAAAAGCGCAAAAGGACAGTTGATTTTTACGTCACACAATCTGCGTGCTTTGGAAATGCTGGATAAGGAGAGTGTCATGTTTTCTACGGCGAATCCGGACAGAAGGTACATTCGGATGAAGAATGTGAAGGCTTCGAATAACCTCAGGGATACTTATCTCAGAGGAATTACCCTCGGCGGACAGGATGAAGTGATTTATGAGGAGACGGACAGTTTGAGGATTGCACGTGCATTCAGAAAGGCGGGGAGAGCGATGCGGCATGAGTGAAAAAAAGGTGGTTGCATTCATCGTGGAGGGACCGAGTGACGAAGCGGCGCTTGGTTTTGCTATGAAAGCGTGTTTTTCCGACAATGAAGTGCGGTTTGTTGTCGTGCATGGTGACATTACGCTGAAAGATTATGTTTCTGCTGATCATATTCTGCAAAAGGTTTATGAACAGATTGAGGGGATAATGCGGAAATATCGATATCGGCAGAAGGATTTTATAAAGGTCATTCATATCGCCGACATGGACGGGGCATATGTTTCGGAAGAGGATGTGAGGGAAGCGGATGTGTGCGGCGTTCAATATTGTGAGGACTATATTGAGGCAAGGAACGTGTGTGCGATTATAGAACGGAACGAAAGAAAGGGAGGAATTCTTCGAAAGCTTAGAAGAACGGGGAAAATCAACGGGATTCCTTATCGAATTTATTTTAACTCCTGTAATTTGGAGCATGTGCTGTATGGTGAACTAAGAGAGTATTCGGATGAAGAAAAGCAGGTATTATCGGATGACTTTGCAGATCGGTATGATGGAAAAGCAGAAGAATTTATCCGATTTATATCGAATCCTGCAGTTGCGGTCTCAGGTACTTACCAGAAGACCTGGGATTTTATCGAGAAGGATACGAATTCTTTAAAGCGATATACTAACATGCATTTGATTTTTGAGTAAGCTGTAGGATTTTTAGAAACAATAGCAGCGCCTGCGGGAACCGCGGGCGCTGCCGTTTGTGCGGGACCGTCAGTTCCGGTCGTCCAGCTTCACGTATTCTTTGTGCTGTCCCACGTATTTGTAGGCGGGACGGATAATCTTGCTGGAGTTGACCAGCTCCTCGATCCGATGTGCGCACCAGCCGGAGATCCGGGAAATGGCAAAGATCGGGGTGAACATCTCGTTCGGCAGGCCCAGCATGTTGTAGACGAAGCCGCTGTAGAAGTCCACGTTGGCGCAGATGGCCTTGTGGAGGCTTTTCTGCTCGGACAAAAGTCTGCAGGCCAGCCGTTCCACGCTGTTGTAAAGGTTGAATTCATCGACCCGGCCCTTTTCCACGGAAAGGGCTTCTGCGTATTTTTTAAGGATGACGCAGCGGGGGTCGGACCTGGTATAGACCGCATGGCCGATGCCGTAGATTAAGCCGCTTTTGTCAAAGGCTTCCCGCCGCATAAGCTTTTCCAGGTATTCCCGGACAGCGTCCTCGTCGTTCCAGTCGGCCACGTGCTCTTTCAGGTCTGCGAACATGTTCTGGACCTTCAGGTTGGCGCCGCCGTGCTTGAAGCCTTTTAAGGAGCCGAGGGAGGCGGTCACCGCCGAGTAGGTGTCCGTACCGGTGGAGGATACTACGTGGGTGGTGAAGGAGGAATTGTTTCCGCCGCCGTGCTCCGCATGAAGGACCAGGGCCACGTCCAGGACTCTTGCTTCCAGCTCCGTGTATTTTCCGTCGGGACGAAGGAGCCGCAGGATATTCTCCGCCGTGGAAAGCTCCGCCCTGGGGTTTCGGATGACCAGGCTCTCGTCCAGGTGATAGTGGCGGTAGGCCTGGTAGGCGTACACCGAGATCAGCGGGAACTGGGCGATCAGATGAAGGGACTGCTTTAACACATTGGGGATGGAGATGTCATCCGGGTTTTTGTCGTAGGTGTAGAGGGTGAGCACGCTCTTTTGCAGGGAGTTCATGATGTCTTTGCTGGGGGCCTTCATGATGATGTCCCGGACGAAGGTGTCCGGAAGGTTCCGGTAATGGCCCATCAGGTTCAGGAATTCGTCTAACTGTGCCTGGGAGGGAAGACTGCCGAAAAGGAGCAGGTAGGTGATTTCCTCGAAGGCAAATTTGCGGCCGCGGACGTCTAAGAGCAGGTCCTTCACGTTGTAGCCCTGGTAATAGAGACGGCCGTCCACGGGCACCTTCTTTCCGTCTACGGAATCGAAGGCGATCACGTCGGAGATTTCCGTGAGCCCGGTCAGGACTCCTTTTCCGTTGGATTCTCTGAGTCCGCGTTTCACGTCGTATTCTGTATAGAGATTCAAATCTATGCGATTGGAATTCTTACAATATTCCACCAGCTGGTCCAGGCGGGCTTCAAAGGCGGAATCGGCAGGGTTTGTTTTTTCAGTATCGAACATAGAAAAAAACCTCCTTTTTGATGATAATTACCTTTATACTCTAACAGGATTTCGGGGATAAGGCAATCCCTGTTCCGATTTTTGAGCGTTTTTCTCTATTTTCGGGTAAAATAATTGATAAAATTAGGAATATGCTCCAGTATTGCGGCGGATGTTTCAATGGCCTTTGGTATAATTTTTTTGGGGTTTTTTGTCTTTTTCCGCAAGGAAGGGGATTTTTTCCTGTCTATACAGGTAAGGGCTTTTATGAAAGGGGGGAGAAAGCAGTTGATGAACGACAAGGAGATTGTGGATTTGTTTTGGGAGCGTGAGGAGGCGGCTATTGTGAGGGCGGAAGAGAAATACGGCAGGTTCTGCCATTCCATTTCCTATCACATTCTTCATAACCGGGAGGATGCCAGAGAGTGTGTTAATGACACCTGGTACCATGCCTGGAGATCCATGCCGCCGAAGCGGCCTGAGAGGCTCTCGGCCTATCTGGGGAAGATCACGAGGAATCTCTCAATTAACCGGTTTAAGAGCTATGGAGCCGGGAAGCGGGGCGGCGGGCAGGCGGCCCTGGCCTTATCGGAGCTTTCGGACTGTATTCCGGCGGCGGGAGGCGTGGAGGAGGCGGTAGAGGAAATGATTCTGGTGGACGCCATTGAACAGTTTCTTTATGGGCTGACGGAGGAAAAGCGAAGGATCTTTCTCTGCCGTTACTGGTATCTGATGCCCGTGAAGGAGACGGCCCGCAGGTACGGCATGAGCGAGAGCAGGCTCACTTCCATGCTGTTCCGCATGCGGAAGGATTTGAAACTGCATTTGGAGAAAGAGGGAATTGTCTTATGAAAACTTGTTTCGCATATGCCTGGATATGGGTACAGGAAGGAGGGGACCGAATTTGAAAAAAGAAGAAAGGCTTTTAGAAGCTATGGGAAAGATTAATGAGGCTTTGGTTGCCGATGCGGCTTTGGAACTGGAGGAGAGGAAACGGGGGTTTCGGGGATTTCGGATGTTCGGCGGCGCCGCTCTGGCGGCCTGCCTGGCCCTTGCGGTATTTGCCGGAGCGAGACTTGTGCTGCGGGAGGGGCCGGTAGAGGAAACGCCGGGGGTCCTGGAGCCGGATGATGCGGAGGAGCTTCCGATGCTCGCCGTAAGGGGGATTCTGGATGATGCGGCGGGGTATGAGGGGCTGATGGCCCATGACATTTCGGAGCTGACCTGTGAAAATCCCTGGAGGGAGGACCTGGAGCTTCCGGCCCTTCCGGTCTATCGGAATGCGCTCACTTATGACGAGCATTATCAGAAGCCCTCCGGCGGGGATTTTGAGGCCATGAGGGAGCAATTGTTTGCGGCGGCGGACCGGCTGGGTCTTAAGCGGGAGGAGCTTGAGATCGGGGACAATGCGCCGGACGAAGAGGAGCGGGAGATCATCCGGGAAAAGCTGGGAGGGGAGATTACAGAAAATTATTTTGACCCGACGGCAGTGACGGCGGAGGCGGCGGGAATCCGGATTGAGGTGGACGTGCAGATGCGGACCTGTATTTATTTTGAACCGGAGGCGGTTCTGCCGGAATCCTGTCGTTTTACCTATGAGTCCACCTATGAGGAGCTTGCGGCCGTGGCAGATTATCTGCGGGAGGAGTATTCCGGGCTTCTTGACATGGAGAAGCCGCAGGCAGAGATCGGCTACGGGGATTATACTTATGCCGGGAAGCAGATGTTTACTCATTTGGCGTTTTTTGACATGGCCGGCGGGCCGGTCGACCAGATACTCAATTATAATTTCAACCGGGTTGAGTTTTGCCGCAGTGAGGACGGGAGGCTTTCGTTCGTGCGGATTTCTCAGCCGGATTTGTCGAACCTGGCAGGGAATTACCCGATTATTACCGCAAAAGAGGCGGAGGAATTGCTGTTAAAGGGGAACTACATCACCTCGGTCCCCTGTGAGGTTCCGGGCGGGGAGTATATAAGAAGGGTGGATCTGGTCTACCGGAACGGGGACTATGAAGAGTATTATATGCCCTATTACAGGTTCTACATCGAGCTTCCCGGGGAGAAGCGGGAGCATGGCCTGAAGTCCTATGGCGTATATTATGTGCCTGCCGTGGAGGGCCGTTATCTTTCCGATATGCCGGTCTGGGACGGGAGCTTCAATTAAATATTTCGTATGGGTGAGGCCCTCGGCAGAACTGCCGGGGGCTTTGTGCCGGCTGCGGCGGGAGAGGGAGGGCCGTACAGGATCCACAGGTGCATGATAAATAATAGGAAGGAATGAAATGAGAGCCGGCTGAAGAAAATGGCTTGCGGGCTGTAAGATCGGGGGCGGGATTGATACTATATAGGTGAAGGGGGGGGGATGGCTTTGGAGGACGAGAGGATTTTGGACCTGCTGTTTGCCAGATCGGAGGATGGCATCCGGGAGATGGAGGAAAAATACGGGGTGCGGTGCAGGAAGCTGGCGGGGAACATCCTGGGGAATGACCGGGATGCGGAGGAATGTGTGAATGACGCTTACCTTGGAGTCTGGAACACGGTTCCCCCAAAGCGGCCGGGGTCGCTGCCTGCCTATCTGTTCGGGATTGTCCGCAACCGTTCGGCAGCCAGGTATCATGCCAACCGGGCAAAGAAGCGGAACAGCTTTTATGATGCAGTTCTGGACGAGCTGGCAGAGTGCATTCCTTCCGGGGACGGGGTGGAGGACGAGGTGCTTGCCGGGGAGCTTGCAGGCCTGCTTAATGTGTTTCTCGGGTCGCTTAAGCGGGAGGACCGGGTTTTGTTCATGTGCCGTTACTGGTATTCGGACTCTGTCTCAGAGCTTGCGGTGCGGCTGGGGATGAGCGGCAGCCGGGTTTCGGTGCGGCTTTACAGGCTCCGGGACCGGCTGAGGAGGTTTTTGGAAAAGGAGGGGTACGTGATATGAGGGGACCGGAGAAGGGGGATGGAGCAATGAAGCGGAAGGTGATTTCGGAAGCGGTCGGCGGGATTGACGCCAGATTCGTGGAGGAGGCGGACCGGTTCCGAAAGGGCGGAGGGAAGAGAAACGGACGAAGGAGGCCGGCGCTTTTGGCGGCGTCCGTTCTTCTGTGCGTGCTGCTTGCGGGGGCAGGGCTTTTTCTGACTCCGGTCCGGGGAGGGGTGTATGCCTATGCCTATGGGACGGGTGAGCGGCTCACGAAGGCGGGGGCCGTCCTTTATACGGGGACTGTCGGGGACGACGGGGAGCAGACGGGCCATCCGCTGATGTTTTATTTATCCGGAGAGGCCATGGAGCGTGTGCGGTTTTCCTGTAAATATCAGGAGTTAAGGTTCACAGACTGGACGGGGAAACGTGAGGAATACGGCCTTGCGGGGAATTTTACGGTCTTTTACGGGGAGGACGAGGAGGAGTACCCGTATTTGACCATTGACTGGGAGCCGGGGGAGACCATCCGCAGGCTTCACGGGGAGGATACGATTGCGGAGCTTCCGGGACAGCTCAGGGAGGATCTGATCGTTATGGAGATCACCTTTGCCGACGGGCGGCAGGCGGTGAAGGCCATCCGGGTGTCGCTCCTTGAGGACGGAACTTTTTTTGCGGCCTTTGACGATTATGAGATCGGGCCGTCGGATTCTTTTGTGGAACGGGAGGACGCCCCCACACTCCGAGAGCAGTCGGAGACCGCAGAGGGAGAACGGCTCCGAAAGGAGACGGAATCGGAACCGGCGGGAGAGCCGGAGGCGGATCCTGCAGCCAGAAGGACGGCGGAGGCGTATTATGGGGGAACGGTTTTTGAGGTGGTCTCCATGGAGGTGATGCGGGCCTCGGAGGAGGAGGTCGTCTTTGTGGTTGCTGTAAAGAAGGACGGGATCCTGCAGGAGCCGGACCGGACCATCGTCCTGGAGAGAAAGGGAGAGGGCTGGGCGGTGTCCAATGAGGGTTATTGACAAATCCGGCCCTGCGGGGTATACTGGAAATCGGTAAAAATCGAACATTGACAGGCTTTTGTCCTTACTGGCAGGGATGGGAGCCTGTTCTTATTATAGGAAAGACATTTTAGGGCAATGGAGGGACATAGATGCTGTTGGGAGTAGATTATTATCCGGAGCAGTGGGACGAGGACTTGATGGAGGCGGATTTGGACGCCATAGTGGAGCTGGGCTGTAACGGGATACGGATCGGGGAGTTTGCCTGGCACCGGATGGAGCGGAGGGAGGGACAGTTTGATTTTTCCTTTTTTGACCGGGTTATTGCCGGAGCGAAGGAGCGGGGGCTCAGGGTGATCCTGGGCACGCCGACGGCTGCCATTCCGGCCTGGCTGGCTCATAAGCACCCGGAGATTCTATCGGAGTCGGAGCCCGGAAGGCGGCGTTCCTTCGGCGGCCGTCATGTGTACTGCTTTAACAGTCCCGTTCTGTATGCGTATTCGGAGCGGATCATCCGTGCCATGGTGTCTCATTTCAGGGACGAGGAGCAGGTGGCGGCCTGGCAGGTGGACAACGAGCTTGGCCACGAGGGGAGCGACTTGTGCTTCTGTCCCCGGTGCCGCAGGGCTTTTCAGGCTTTTCTGAGGGAGAAGTTTGAGGGAGACATTGACCAGCTCAATGAGACTTACGGTACGGCCTTCTGGTCTCAGGAGTACAACGGCTTTGAGGAGATCCCCCTGCCGGCGGAAACGATTACCACCCACAACCCGGCCCTGCGGCTGGACTGGGAACGGTTCCGCAGTAAGAGCATCGTGGATTTTCTGGAGTTCCAGGTGAACCTGATCCGGGGAATCGCCCCGAAGGCTTTGGTTCTGCATGACTTTCCCGGCGGCGGCCTGTATAAGCACGTGGATTATTCTCAGGCGGCCGGGAAGCTGGACGTGGCGGCTTATAATCATTACCCGGTCTGGGGCGGGCAGAGGGAGCCGCTTCCCCCCCACGAGATCGCCTTTGAGCTGGATTACGTCCGGGGGCTCAAAAGGCGGAATTTCTGGATTACGGAGGCCATTATGGGGGCCCAGGGCCATGACGTGACCGGATACCTTCCGAGGCCGGGCCAGGCGAAGCTGTGGTCGTACCAGGCCATGGCCCACGGCTGTGAGTCTCTGTTTTATTTCCGCTACCGGGGCGGCACGAAGGGGGCGGAGCAGTTTTGCTGCGGGATTTTGGACGCAGACAACGTGAAGGGACGGAAGTTTAGGGAGGCGCAGAGCTTTTTTGCGGACATCCGGCAGTATGAACGGGCCCTGAAGGCGCCGGTGAGGAGCCAGGCGGCCATTGTCTATGACTATGACTCTCTGGCGTCGTTCCGCATTCAGCGGCAGAGTCTTCTTCTTGACTGCCCAGGAGAGATGAAGAAGCTCCATAAGGCGTTTTTCGACCGGAACGTGCCGGTGGACGTGATTCCGGCGGAGGCGGATTTTTCCGGATACCGGGTGGTGCTCCTTCCGCAGATGATCATTTCCAGGCCGAAGCTCCGGGAACGGGTGAAGGACTTTGTGAGGGAGGGCGGCACGGCGGTCCTCACCTTCCGGACCGGGGTCAAGGACGAGGACAACAATCTCCCCTTCGGGGAGCGGATCCCCGCAGGCTGCGGGGAGTTTGCAGGGGTGGCCGTGGCGGAAACGGAAAGCCTGCAGGAGGCTTGTGCTTTTCCGGTAGTCGGCGAGGGCGCATTCGCAGGCGAAAGGGGATACGGCGGCATTTTCCGGGATATGCTGGAGGTTTTCGATGCCGAGGTGCTTTACCGGTACGGGGATTCCTTTTATGGGGAGTTTGCCGCCGTGACCAGGAAGCGGCAGGGAAGAGGGACGGTCTATTATCTGGGCTGCGGGCTGGACGAGGCAGTCACGGCGAGACTGGCGGAGGAAATCCTTGCCGACGGCCGGATCAGGACGCTCCCTTCCGACGACGGCGTGGAGGTGGTCATCCGGGGCGGCGGGGAGCAGAAGATACGGATGCTTTTAAACCACAATGCTTTTCCGGCATCGGCGGGGGACGTTTCGCTGGAGGCCTTTGAATGCCGGATCGAGGAGCTGTGAAGGGTACTGGCCGGCCGTTGACTGTCCGGGCCGCCCGGTGGTATAATGACAGAGGTTCAGGTAATTGTAAAGCTTCAGATTTATGGAAGGGCGGGCCTTTGTAAAACTCAAAATATTATTGAATATTCTGGAAATATTTCCGGGAAAAGCCCTCTGCGCCGCGGAGGCAGGATCAGGGAAGGCAGGAGGGACTCTTTCCCGAGTGACTTCTGCGGTTTTGGGCCTGCCGGAACGCCTGGCGCAGCAGGCTTTGGACGGACATATTGCCAGAACATTTCCGTAATTTGGAGTTTCGCAAACGTCTGTTATGGAAAGGAAATGGGAGGTAATTGTTTATGAACAGGAAGTTTAGAAGGTGCGTGCTTGTTTGTTTCCTGGTCTTTCTGGCGGCCTTTGCCGCAGCCTGCGGATCCTCGGAATCCGAAAGGAAGGACGAGGAAGCCGTGAGCAGCACCGACGGAAAAACCGCAGAGGATTCGCTGAAGGAGAAGCTTGGGGGCGGCTCCCAAATTGACACGTCGGTCAGCTTTGCCGAGGCCCACGACGGTTTTACGACCACGCTGGCCAGGAAGGAAAATGACGATTATTCGATTCCGGCTCCGCCGGAGGGCCTGTTTGACCTGGTTTCTTATCCCTCTAAGGTGGGGGATCTGGCGGCTTATGTGTCCGGCGATCCCGGCGACGGCGGGAAGCATCCCATGATCATCTGGGTGGTCGGCGGCTGGGGCAACGGGATTGACGATTTTCCCTGGACATATCCGGAGTGGGATAATGATCAGACGGGCTCGGCCTTCTGGCAGGAGGGCGTTTTGACCATGTACCCTTCGTTCCGGGGAGGCTGCGGCAATCCGGGCAATTATGAAGCGCTTTTCGGTGAGGTGGACGACATCGTGTCCGCTTATGAGTATGCCGCCTCTCTGCCCTATGTGGATCCGGAGAGGATTTACCTGGGCGGCCACAGCACCGGGGCTACCAGGGCGCTTCTGGCTTCGGAATATACGGATAAATTCCGGGCAGTGTTCTGCTTCGGGGCAGTGGACGAGATCAAATACCACAACAATACCCAGTTCACCTTTGACCTGAACAAGGAGGACGAGTTTGTAATGCGCTCGCCAATCCACTGGCTGGACAGCATCAAGAGCCCCACGTTCCTGATTGAAGGAAGGGACGGAAATTCGGAGAATCTGGAGCGGATGCTGGCAGCGTCGGACAATGAAAAACTCTGCGGCTATGTGATTGAGGGGGCCGACCATTTTTCCACGCTGGCGCCGCTTACCAGAGTTGTGGCCCGGAAGATCCTGGAGGACGCCGGGGCGGAGCCGTCCATCTCCATAACCCAGGAGGAGCTGGATGCGGCCATGAAGCAGGAGCCCTCTGTACCGGAGCCGGTCATGACGGAGCGCCGTCTGGAGGAGCCTGGCATTACCTTTTCCTGCCCTTACCTGTGGGAGATCGGGGAAAATGAGGATGGGTCCGGCGTGAATCTGTATTCCCGCTATGAGGAGGAGAACCCCTGGGATTTGTCTGCCCTTTATATCACCTACTATTCTGCGGAGGATTCCGGAGATTTGCAGAGCTTCGGCGAGTCCATGGAGGCGCAGGGCTTCACGGTGAACGAGATTTCGGTGGGCGGTTATCCGGCCATAGACGCCTTTGCCTCTTCTTCGGGAGACGACGGTCAGGTCTACTACCAGCGGTATGTGTCCGTCCGGAACGATGCCGGCTTCGTGGATTTTAACTTTATCACTTTTGACGATTACAAGGAGGAAGCAGATCCTTTGTTCCAGAAAGTGATCGACAGCATCGGCTTTGACAGCTAAAAGCGGAAAGGCATTTGTACGCCCCTGCAAAAAGGCGGGTATTTCCATGAAAAAAGGGTTTATCTGCCGGGTAGCGGAACCGGAAAGCTCCCCTTATAATAAATGCAGTGAATTCGCAGGAATTTAGGAAACGATCACAGGTATAAGGAGGGCTTTATTATGGCATTGTCGCTGGATTCGAAAATTAAGGAAATCATGAGATCGGAAGAGGGAAGGGCGGTCATGGAGAAATGGGCTCCCGGCTCCACCTCCAATCCCAGCATGAAGCTGGTAGGCGCACTCACCTACCGCAAGCTTTTAAGCTATCCGGAGTCGGCTGAGGTGGCCGTGCATGCGGACGAGATCGATGCGGACCTGAGGGCCTGCTCCAGGTAGGGCGCCCTGTGTTTTGGCTTGCAGTGCGGCTGTTGAGAGGAATTTTATAAG
>CATJIW010000205.1 GCA_949740745.1 uncultured Lachnospiraceae bacterium
AATCTCCGTCTCCATACCCGCCGAGCGGAAAATCTCCGACACGTAAATGCAATTCATGACCGTGGCAAGCATCCCGATCTGGTCCGCCTTCGTCCGGTCTATGGCGCTGCTCTGGCGTCCCCTCCAGAAATTCCCGCCGCCGATCACGACGCCGATCTCAATCCCTTCCTTCACCGAAGGCGCCACCTGGGCGGCCACCGCCTTCACCGTATCCTCGTCAAATCCCCGGCCCGCAGGCCCCGCCAGCGCCTCTCCGCTGAGCTTCAGCAACACCCTTCTCGCTTTCTCCATGACAGTCCCCTCTTATCTCCAAAATAATCCTTATCCAGTATACCACAAGACCGGCGGGGTGTACAAGTTATAATTCCCCCGAATTTCGCCGTTTAACACTCCGTTTCCCATCTTAGGAAAGAAACGCATGGCTCATAATAAAAAATTCCTCCTGGCCGGGCCTGTACTTCTTCTCCATAAAGTCAAAGTTTCCGTCGTAGCGCTCTGCCTCCGCCTCGGAAACCTCCATGACGGGGCTCCCGTGGTACGTCCGCCTCCTGCCGTCCAGGGCTCCGGGCGCCAGCTCCTTCACCATCATGGCCGCCGGGAACCGCCCGTCCTCCGAGCAGACCCCGTACCGCTTACAGCTTTTAAAGCCGCGGCCCACGTAATTGGCCGGACTTCCGAATATGACGATCACGTCATAGCCCAGCTGCGCCGCCCGCTCAAAGGAATGCTCCATCAGCCGCTTCCCATACCCCTTCCGCTGATGCTCCGGCGCAATGCAGACCGGCCCGAAGGTAAGGATTTCCTTCCCTGCGCCGCCCTCCTCCTCCAGCCTCGCCTTTGTGTACATGATGCTTCCGATGATCTGCCCGTCAAGCTCCGCCACAAGGTCCAGCTCCGGGATAAAATCCTCATGCCCCCGCATTACATGGGCCAGGTAATGCTCCACGCATCCGGGAACATATAGGTTATAAAAAGCCCGCCTGATCAGTTCCTCAACCGCCCTGTAGTCCGCCTTTGTTTCCTCTCGTATTATCATAAAATCCCTTCTTTCTCTCTATAATTATCTATTCGGCCTGTTTTCTGGCGGCGATCAGGTACCTGTGAGCCCGTCCCTCGATCCTTCCCCCTTCGTCCACCCTCTTCTGCAGTGCAAGCAGGCGCTCCAGGCATCTGTCCACAGAAAATCCCGGAAATTCCCACTCAATGATGCGGGCAAACCAGACAAAGGCTCCCACGTCATAAAAGACAATGGGGCGGTACGCCTCCTCTGCCCTCAGGATGTCAAAGCCTGCCTCCTCAAAGGCCTGCCTCTGCTCCCTCAGATTCAAATGTGCAAAAGGCTTCTCACATTCCGGCAGCACCATCTCCACAAGCTCCCGGTCATTGTCGCCTCCGACCTGCTGCGTAATAAAGATTCCTCCCCTGCGCAGCAGCCGGAAAATCTCCTGCGGGTCAAAAGACCCGTGTCGGTTGAGCATCATGTCAAACGCACCGTCGGGAAACGGAATGCGGGACGGATCGGCACACCGGCGCAGGTCGATCCCCAGGGGCTTAAGCCTCCTTTCGCACAGCTGCGCATTGGGCGGATATCCCTCCGTAGCCGCAGTCTTAGAATAAGGATGCCCCAGGGACAGCAGATACTCGCCCCCGCCGGTGTCATAGTCTAAGAGCATCATGTCGTCCCTCAGATATTCCCGGACAATCCTGTCATAATCCCAGGGAAGATTATCCCCTGCCTCATACCGTCCCTCGATATGAGAAAAATCCCAGCCGCGGATCTGCACCCCGGCCTCCTCCTGCTTCCAGAACTGTATCAGCTGCTCTTTGTTCTTCACTTTCGCTTCCTTTCTTCACAGGGCCGCTACATAGGCTTCAGGTTCCGGTTAAGCCGGTCCACCATCCAGGCCAGCCGTTTCTCCCTCCCCGCATCCGTCTTTGCGTCAAAATATGCCCGCGCATAGGTCTTCTTCACAGACAAGGACATGGCACTAAAATTTGTGAAGGCAGGCTCATGCCCCTCCAGCAACGCCGATATCCCGGCGAGATCCTCCTCCGTAACCGCCGCAGGCCCGGGAGCATTCCACCTGCCGTTCTTTTTGGCCTCCTCAATCTTCTTCCTCCCAAAGTCCGTCATAAGCCCCCGTTCCTCCAGGCTTTTGACCAGCGCCTTGTTCTTCTCCGACCATTTGCTCTTCTCCCTGCGCATGGAAAAATACTTTTTATAAGTCTTCTCGTCCAGGCTCTTCATCTGCCCGTCGATCCATCCAAAGCAGAGGGCTTCCTCCAGTGCCTCCCCCGCCTTTATGGTCTTCGGGCCGCCGGCCTTTCCAAATAAAAGCCAGACGCCCTCCTCCGACAGGCAGTGCCCCAAAAGCCATTCCCTGAATTCCTCCCTGTCCGCAAAGGTTATTACCTCATTCATCAAAATCCGCCCCTTTCCGCTTCCGGCCACGTCAAATGCAAAGAAGCCGTCCCCGGGGGACTCCGGATCCCCCGCCTGACTGCCGGCATCCGCAGGCACTGCCCGGATCAAACTTGTCCGTCCTTTATAAACTGTCCCAAAAATCCCATCAGCCATTCTTTCGAAACAGGCTCACTGTGTCCGGGGACCGCAAGCCCGAAATCAATCTCGTTCAATGCCTGATAAAGCGCCCGCGTTTTATCCAGATCACGTTTTCCCTGATACCAGTCGTCGCCATAAATATCCCCGATAAACAGGATCTTTTCCTCCTGCACATATACCACGACGGAATCCTCGCTGTGCGCCGAAGGAAGATGCATGCACCGGCAGGTAATTCCGCCGCAGTCAAGGTCCAGCCGCTCCTGCATTTCCGTCCGGGCAGGCACCACCCGGATGTCCGTGACATCCTCATACTCCGCACGGATGCAGGTGTCGGCATAGGGTATCTCTATGCCCTGCCGCAGCCGTTCCTTCATCGCAGCATCGCTCCACTCCCAGGAAGCCATCTCTCTCAGCTTCCGGTTTGTGTTGACCTGAGCCACGCACTCCTGCTCCAGCGCATGGATTCCAAAGGTGTGATCCCAATGCCAGTGGGTAATCACGCACACCTCGGGCATCGGCAGCCTGCGTGCCCGCAGTAATTCCCGGTACGCTTCATAATGCGCTCCGGAATTGCCCGCATCAACCATAACGGCTCTTTTTTCTCCCGCAATATAGCCCAGCACCGGACGGTCCGTCTCCCGCTCCGGCTCACTGTAATAAATATGCGGCGTCAGCTTCACTAATTGCATATTCCCTCCTATGACTTCTTTTCACAAGTCTCCTGTATCATTCTAACATGACTGCCTGAAAAACAGCAAGAATCATGAAAAAGAAACATTCTTTTTGTGCTATCCTATTCCGGAAACAGGCAGCTGCAAAAACACAACAGATCAAGCGTCTGTGAAATTCAAACATTCACTTAAATCTCGTGTTCCGCAAACGCCTGGCACAATATATGATAAGGAGGAAACCAGCCATGAACCGCACGGAAACGAATCCCCTCGCCCGAAATTTCAGCACCCTCTCCCTGATCCGCTTTGCGCTTCCCGGCATGGTCATGATGCTGTTCATGGGGCTTTACACCATTGCGGACACCCTGTTTGTGGCCCGCTTCGTGAATACGGACGCCCTGTCTGCCATCAACATCGTCTGCCCCGTGATCAATCTGATCGTAGGGCTCGGAACCATGCTTGCGGCAGGCGGAAGCGCCGTCATCGCGGCAAAAATGGGAAATGGTAACAACGAAGAAGCCCGCAGGAATTTCACTCTCCTCGTAATGGCCGGAGCCGTTCTCGGCCTGGCCGTCACCGCCGCCGGCCTTCTGTTCATGGACGAAATCATTCTGGGACTGGGCGCAAGCCGGCTCCTGCTCCCCTATTGCAGAGACTACCTGCAGATACAGCTCCTCTTCGCCGTCTGCAGCATGATGCAGGTGCTCTACCAGAACCTCTTCGTGACAGCCGGGAAGCCCTCTCTGGGGCTGGCCCTCTCCCTCCTCGCCGGAACTGCCAACCTGGCGCTGGATTACCTGTTCATCGTCCGTCTGCAAATGGGAATCGCCGGAGCCGCCCTGGGCACCGGAATCGGATATCTGATCCCGACCCTGGCCGGCACCGCATATTTCTCCTTCGGCCGCAGCCGGCTCCGCTTTTCCATGCCCAAAATGGACCTTTCCATGCTCCTGAAAAGCAGCTCCAACGGGGCCTCCGAGCTGGTAAGCCAGCTTGCATCTGCCGTCACCACCTTCCTCTTCAACCGGGTCATGATAAAGCTTTCCGGAGAAGACGGTGTGGCCGCCGTGACGGTGATCATCTACTCCCAGTTCCTGCTTACCGCCGTGATTATCGGTTTTTCCATGGGAGCTGCCCCGGTGATCAGCTATAACTATGGAAGCAGCAGCCGGGCAAGGCTGAACCAAATCATCCATGCCGGCCTCCGCTTCGTCACTGCCGTCTCCCTGCTCCTGTTCCTGTTTTCCCTTCTGGCGGGCGGATCCGCAGCCGAACTCTTTGCCGGAGAAAACCAGGCCGTCCTCGCCCTCGCCCGGACCGGCTTCTTCCTCTTCTCCTTCAGCTTCCTCTTTTCCGGCTGCAATATTTTTGCCTCCGCATGCTTCACCGCCCTCTCCGACGGGAAATCCTCCGCCCTCATATCCTTCTTCCGAACCTTCGGATTTCCGATCGCCGGCCTCCTGATCCTGCCCCCGGTCCTGAAAACAGACGGAGTGTGGCTCGTCATCCCCGCCTCGGAGCTGTCCACCTTCCTCCTGACCCTCCGTCTCCTCGCCGGCCGCC
>CATJIW010000206.1 GCA_949740745.1 uncultured Lachnospiraceae bacterium
TTAACCAGCAGGTTGGCACGCCTGCTGGTTTTAGTATAGCACAGAATTGCCTGTCCGCAAACCATTTTTTTGCCATTTTTTATAATTTTTGTATATTTTCCGGTACAATATTTGGTAATTATTTATCAGGCGCATCTGTTTCCAGAATTGCAAGGATTTCCTTCAGCTCCCATGCCTCAAACCGGTAGCTCTCATTGCAGAAATGGCAGGAAACCTCCGCCTCCTCCCCGGAAGCAATCATGTCCTCAAGCTCCTTTTTTCCCACGCTGATCAGGGCTTTCTTCACCCGATCTCTGGAACAGCCGCAGAAAAACCTGGTGGGAATCCTATCCAGGATCTCCAGGCCGAAATCCCCCAGCACATGGGAAAGAATCTCTTCCGGCCCCTCCCCCGCATCCAGAAGGGCCGTGACGGATTTTATCCCGCCAAGCTGCTTCTCAAGTCCCGCGACCACATCCTCCCCGGCCTCCGGCATCAGTTGGAGGATAAAGCCTCCCGCCTGCCGCACCGTGTTTTCCCGGTTCATAAGTACGCCAAGGGCCACCGAAGAGGGTGTCTGCTCCGACAGAGCGTAATAATACGTGAGATCCTCGGCAATCTCCCCGCTCACCAGATCAATCTGTCCCGAATATGGCTCCTTTAATCCAATGTCCCGGATGACCGTGAGAGTACCCTTTCCCACGGCTCCCGCCACGTCAAGCTTCCCGTCCGCACGGGCGTGGAGAAGCACCTGCGGATTCACGACCATCCCTTTCACGTCCGCACGGGAATCGGCCGTGACCGTGATCCCGCCGATGGGGCCGTCCCCCTTTACCCGCAAAGTCAGCACGTCCTTCTCACCTTTCATCATGGCCCCCATCATGGCTCCCGCCGTGAGGAGCCGCCCCAGGGCCGCCGTCGCCGCCGGGCTGGTGCCATGCCGCCTCCTCGCTTCCTCCACAAGGTTCCTTGAAGTCGCCGCAAAAGCCCGGATTCTTCCCTCCGCCGCCGTTGCCCGGACAATGTAATCCCCGTTCATCCTTCCGTTCTCCTTTCTTATACAGATAATTGAAGGCGTTTGCGAAACCCAAAAATTCATTGAATATTCTGGCAGTATTTCCGGGAGAAGCCCTCTGCGCCGTGAAAGCAAGACCAGTGAAGGCAGGAGGGATTCTTTCCCGAGTGACTTCTGCGGTTCTGGGCTTGCCGGAACGCTTGGCGCAGCAGGCTTTGGACGGACATATTGCCAGAATGTTCACACAATTTCACCTTTCGCAATTGCCTGGCAGGCAATCCCTCGGGCACCAAGGCCCTCCGTTTTCCATGGCCTTTTATGACTTCCCATGCTCCTTTGCAACCACATGGATCCGCCCGCTCGTCTCCCCCGGCGGATTCCTGGTGAAGGCATCGTAAACAGCCACAAACTCCATTCCCGCCTCCGAAAGGGCCTTCCGTATCTCCTTCACGGAATAGGCCCGCTGGTAATGAAATTCCTCCTGCTTCCGGTAAAGGCCGCATTCTTCCTTTATAAAAAGAGTCAGCCCGTATTCGTTGATCTTCTGCTCTTCGTCGTAATAATTGTCCCAGATAAAGCTCTGATCCTCCCGGTTTTCCGCAATGGTCCGCTCCCCCAGAAGCTCCCGGTACTTATATTCCGTATTCAGGTCAAAAAGAAACACCCCTCCGGGATCCAGATAGTTGTTGACCAGACGGAAGGTTCGGACCAGATCCTCATATTCTGTAAGATAATTCAGAGAATCGCAGACGCTCACCACCGCCGCCACGGTACCGTAAAGCTCAAATTCCCGCATGTCCTGCAGCAGATAGAGGATGTCCGATCCTGTCTCCGCCCGCTTTTCCATGGCGGCCGCCAGCATTTCCTCCGAACAGTCAACACCGATCATGTCATAGCCGGCCTGCGAAAGCAGCTCCGTCATGGTCCCGGTGCCGCACCCAAGCTCCGCCACCAGTCCGCCTGCGCATCCATGCTCCTGCAAAAGCCCCGTCAGAAAGGCGCACCATTCCTCATAAGGAACATCGTCCATAAATGCGTCATAAACCTCCGCAAACGACACATACGCTTCCCCGCCCTCATAACACATCTCGAAAATCACTCCCTTCCGTTTTATTCTACCACTCCCTTCTCTCTCCATTCTCCGGTAAGGCACCGTCTAAAGGACAATACTGCTGCCAGGGTCCAGGAAAGTCCCGCGGTGATCCAGATTCCCCATACTCCCGCCGCCGAACTCCCGGTCAGGACAAGAGCCAGCCCGATTCGGCCGGCCGCCTCTATGGCGCTGTTTTTCATGGGATAAACCGTATCCCCTGCGCCGCTCAAAAAATGATGCAGGGCCTGAACGGCTCCCATGGCTAAAAAGAAACTTCCCGTAATCCGGATCCCCGCCGCCGCAAGACTTACCATCTCCTGATCATCCACCAGAAGTCCCATAAACGCCTCCCCGAAAATCCAGAAAAATGCCGTGAGCCCTGCAGAGACCGCCAGCGTGATTTTCGCCGCCGAAGCCGCTCCCTCCCTGGCCCGCTCCAGATTTCCCGCACCGACATTCTGCCCCGTAAAGGCCGCCACGGCGGAGCCGATCCCCAGATACACGTGGCGGATCAGCGATTCTGTCTGACTGGTGGCCGTGAATGCGCCGATGGCCGTTACGCCAAAGCTGTTGACGACCCACTGAAGGGCGCTCCCGGACCCGTACACAAACAGATTCTGCGCCCCCGCCGGAAGAGACAGGCGGATCGTCTTTTTCAGCATTCCCACATCCGGCCGCAGCCTCCGGAACGCCTCCATAAAATAAGGAAGCGTCCGAAACGCATAAATCAGGCAGAGAAGGGCCGCCAGCGTCTGGGACAGTGTGCTTGCCAGAGCCGCACCAAACACCCCCATGGGAAACCATACCACGAAGAGCAGGTCCAGGAGAATGTTGCAGACGCTGGAAAAGACTATAATGACCATCGGCACCCTGGAATTTCCCAGTGCCCGCAGGACCTGAAACGTAGAAAAACAGGCGGCGATGGAAACCTGTCCCGCCAGATAAACCTTCATATAAACGACGGCATTCTCCATAAGGGCCGGAGGCGTTCCGAGAAACCCAAGAAGCGGCTCTGCCAGTAAAAACGCCAGCGCCGTCATAAACGCCGCCTCCGAAAGGACCACATAAGCCCCGTTTCGTATGGCTCCCGTCACGCCTTCCCCGTCGCCCGCCCCGTAATACTGGGCTGTCAGGATACCGATCCCTGTCTGGGTCCCGATGGCAAGAGACATAAACAGAAA
>CATJIW010000207.1 GCA_949740745.1 uncultured Lachnospiraceae bacterium
CTCAATCTCCACTCCCAGATCATAGAGCCGCTTGATGGGCGCATTGCAGGCCAGGAAATCCTGGGGCCTGGGGCCGAAGGAAATAATCTTCAGGTTCTTAAGGGCCGCTGCGGTTCTTGCCACCGGCAAAAACTCGTGGATCATATCTGCGCACTCCTCCGCCGTGCCCACCGGATATTCCGGAATGTAGGCCCGGATATCCCGAAGGCTCAGATTATAGCTGGCGTTCAGCATGCCGCAGTAAGCGTCGCCCCTTCCCTGGATCAGATCCTTCTGGGTTTCCTCCGCCGCAGCCACAAACATGACCGGGCCGCCGAATTCCTTCGCAAGAAGCGTCTCGGCACTTTCCGGCCCGAAGTTTCCAAGGTATACCACCAGAGCGTCACAGCCGGCAGCCCGTACCTCGGAAAGGGCCTTTCTCATGTGCAGCTCGTTCTCCACGCAGGTCGGGCACTCATAAATCTCTCCGTATTTTTTCTGATACGCCGCCGCCAGAGCCTTCCTTCTGGTTTCGGACAGCGTCATCGGGAAACAGTCGCGGCTCACCGCCACGAGGCCAATTTTGATTTCAGGAATGTTGTTCATCCTTTTCCTCCTCTCTCTGAACCAGGTTTTGGGTGATTGCGAAACCCAAACACTTATTGAACATTCTGGCACTGTTTCCGGGATAAGCCCTCTGCGCCTTGGAAGCAAAACCAGAGAAGGCAGTAGCCCCGAGTGCCTTCTGCGGTTCTGGGTTTGCCGGAACGTTTGACGCTGCAGGCTTTGGACGGACATATTGCCAGAATATTCTCACAATTTCGTGTTTCGCAATTACCTAATAAACCATATTTTTTTATTTTGCCCTGCGCCCGGCTTATACCGTCTGCCAGAACGCATCCATAATCAGCATCGCAACTGCGGCGCCGGGATCCTTAAGGCTTCTGGAAGCTTCCCCGCGGGTGGCCGCCCTCCCGTGGACCGCCAGCATGGCCGTAGTCTCTTCAAAGCCCTTTTCCGCAGCCGCTTTTGCGTCTTCAGCCGCCGCTTTCAGATCCTTTCCGGCCGCCTTTGCCGCCTTCAGAGCTTCCACCGCAGGAACCATGCCGTCCAGGAAGGTCTTGTCGCCCACCTTTGCCTTGCCCAGATTCATAACGCCTTCCGCATAGCCCTCAAACAGCTCCACACTTTCCGAAAGGCCCGTCTCCGTCTTTCCCCGGAGCCTCTTGCCCGCCTGCATCAGCCCGGAAGCCATCAGAGTCCCCATGGTGGAGGGCACTGCGATGGACATGGCCTTTCCCGCCGCATACAGGAGCTTTCCGGAATCGGCCTCCCCCGTCCCGGCCACGGCCTCATAAGCCGCCGCAAAGCCGTCGGACATGGTAAGGCCCAGGTCTCCGTCCCCCACCACGCTGTCCAGGTCGATCAGATAATCTCTGTGAGCCGCCATGATCTCACTGGTCTTTTTCAGAAATCCGACCAGGCTGTTGACGTCTCCGCCCTTCTTTCCCTCTGCCGCCTTCTCCCGGGGCTTGGCCGCCTTCGCCGCATCCATCCTCACCGTACCCTCCGAAGACACGCTTCCCTGATGGAAGAACGGGGTCTGGGCCGGCGCTGCGAGAAGCCGTTCCAGCTCTTCGTCCAGCTTCAGCACGGAAATGGACACGCCCGCCATCTCCAGGGCCGTGGCATACTCTCCCACGTAGTATTTCTTCACCGTGATGTTCCTGCTCTTTAACACGGCGTCGATCTTTCTGGTAACGATGTACTGCTCGTCAAGGGTGGTGGCGCCGAGCCCGTTTACCAGGACGGCCGCCCGGCCGCCGTCAATCTCGTCAAAATCGCCCAGGATCTTTTCCAGCATCTCTTCCACGATCTGATCTGCCGGCTCCAGCTTCCCCCGGCGGATGCCGGTCTCTCCATGGATCCCCATGCCGATCTCCATCTCGTCCTCGCCGATGGCAAAGCCCGCATGCCCGACTCTGGGGACGATGCAGGGCGTTAAAGCCACGCCCATGGTGCGGACATTTGCTGCCGCCTTCCCGGCGATGCGCTTCACCTCGTCCAGGCTCATCATCTCGTCCGCAGCGGCTCCCGCACATTTATAAACGAAGAAAATGCCGGCCACGCCGCGGCGGATGCTCTTCTCCCCTGGCGCCGGCAGGGGGCCGGAAGCCACGTCGTCCGCTCCCAGGACCGTCTCCACCCGGATCCCGTCCTCAAATTCGGCCATCTCCGCAGCCATATCGAAATTAAAGATATCTCCGTTGTAATTTCCGTAAATATAGAGAACCCCGGCGCCGGAATCAATGGCCTTCGTCACCGCCAGCATCTGCTCGGAGCTGGGAGACTGGAACACGTCGCCCACACAGCAGCCGTCCAGCATCCCCCTGCCCACATACCCCAAAAACAGAGGAAGGTGGCCGGAGCCTCCGCCGGTAGCAATGCCCACCTTGCCCTCCTTCTTGTTGGCCGTGACCAGGCAGCGCAGATCATCCGCCACATACGTCACCAGATCGGGATGGGCCGTATAGATCCCCTCCAGCATCTCGTCGACGTAATGTTCCGGTGCGTTGATAATTTTCTTCATTAATTTTTACCTCCCCTTCGTACAGCATCGCTAAATAATTTAGTTTTTTGCCGCATCTTTTATTTTTATAGTAACAAGTTCCTTCCCCCTTGTCAACATTTTATTGTCATATCATTTGTTTTTCACATTTGCAAACCCGGTTTTTTTATATATTATTTCCTAATCGATGTTCTGCTTCAGTTTTACTTTTAAAAAACCGCTAAAATATGCTTGATTTTAAGCGAAATATATGCTATAGTTTTCCCTAAAATATAACCTCTGTTTTAACAATCAGCAAGGAGAAATCATGAAAAGCAAAAAACCGCTGCAGGACATCGCCGCCGAGCTGGGAGTCTCGCCGGCCGCCGTTTCTTTTGTTCTGAACAACAAAAAGGGGGTCAGCGACGCTACCCGCGCCAAAATTACCGCCGTTCTGGAAAGCCACGGATACCGGATCCGAAAAAACACGGCCGAACGGGAAACCCCTGCCCCCCGCATTCCCAGAAGCATCCGCTTCCTGAAATATAAAAATTCGGCCATCCTGGTAGAAGAAAACGGGAATTTCGTCTCTTCTATCATCGATTCCCTGGAAGAGGAATGCCGCAAGCTGGGTTTTGATCTGGTGATCACCGTTTTCGGCCCGGAAAACCGGGATGAAATTTATTCGCGGGTATCAGAAGAGCCCATGGACGGGATCGTCGTGCTGGGCACGGAGCTGGACGCCGGAGACCTTCCTTTTTTTGAAACCCTTTCCGTACCGGTCGTTCTAGTAGACACTCCTGCTCCCGGCCGGTCTTTAAACTGCATCACCATGAATAATGAAGAGATTGCAGAAAAAGCCGTCGATTATTTTTACCGTCTGGGCCACCGGGAAATCGGATACCTCCACAGCTCCATGGAAACCGGAAATTTCCACGCCCGC
>CATJIW010000208.1 GCA_949740745.1 uncultured Lachnospiraceae bacterium
CTCTTCGGCATAATCCTCGATCAGCTTGTCGGCCCGGAACCGCTCCTTGCAGTTCTTGCAGTCCATAAGCGGATCACTGAAGCCGCCCAGATGGCCGGAAGCCACCCAGGTCTGGGAATTCATCAAAATGGCGCAGTCCACGCCCACGTTGTAAGGGTTCTCCTGGATAAACTTCCGCCACCAGGCCCGCTTCACGTTGTTCTTAAGCTCCACGCCCAGGTTTCCGTAATCCCAGGTATTGGCAAGGCCCCCGTAAATCTCCGATCCCGGATATACAAATCCGCGGGACTTCGCCAGGGCCACGATCTTTTCCATAGTCTTTTCCATACGTTTCAAATCCTCTCCATCTATATGACATTTCCGGCCAGGAATCTCCGGCCGGCTTCCTCCGGGACCTCCGGACTTATACTTGAAGCAAGGTACGGCTTATTTAAATACGATATAGGTTACGCCGCCGGCCTTCGCAGCCACCGTGTACTTATCGATCAGGACCGCTCCCGCGCTCATGTACTGGATCTTCCCCTCCACCTGGACGGTGGCGGCTCCCTCAAGGATTACCACGGAATTTTTCTCCTTCTTCGTCACGCCCTCCAGGGTCACGTCCTCGCCCTTGGCATTCTGGAAATTTCCCGAAAGGCTCGTCTCTCCCACCGTGGAAAGCTCCAGTCTGCTCACGCCGTTTTCCGTGCCCGACGTCCCGGTAAACTCCAGGTAATCGCTGCACCTCTCATATTCTAAAAGCAGGGAGGCCGCTCCCTCCTCCACCGTCAGGGAATTAATCTGCACCGGAAGGGATGCCTCTTCGTCATCCTCGTCCACATAAGCCTCCGCCGGGGCGCCGTGCTCCGAGTTGTATTCCTTCACGGCGTCTTCCACATAGGTCTTAAGCTCGGCCTCGCTGTAATTGTTTCCGACAAAATCCTCTATGTCCGCACTGACGACCGTGCCGTCCTTTTTCACATAAATGCTGCTGACCGTCGGCTCGAACTTCACCTTGTCCCCGCAGCCCGCCAGGACCGCCGCCGCCAGGACCGCCGCCATCATAAGCCCCGCTGTTCTTCTCTTCATGAATCTTCCTCCTCATAACAGACTTTTATCATTGTACCTTGTTTCGAGGATATTTTCAATACGTTTTCTCCATAGAAACCATAAGAATTTATTACGAAAATGTTATATTTATGCTGTTCATTACCTCCTCTGATTTAAAAGCCCTGTTTATGTAGCGAACCCGGTTTTCCGCCTGCGCATCCCACAGCCTTGCAAGCACCTCTTCCGAAAGGGTAAACGTAAAAAGCCTCTCCACCGGGGTGTTGACGATAAAATCCAGGGCATAGGCCGCCGTGCCGCCCAGGTTCTGAAAGCACGCCCCGTCAAAATCCCCGTTCATGGCCATCATCCGCAGCTCATATACCAGGCGCACCAGCCGGTTGTCCAGGCTGTCCTTCGAAAGGGCCCGAAGGGCCTGATAAAGAAGCTTCAGAGTCGAAAGCTCGTCTCCGTATTCCCGTGAATAATAGTCGGCAAATTCCAGGAAATAGCAGCCCAGATACACATATTCTACGTTTGAGGTGACCTCCTCGAAATAATTTGTGATGGCAAGCTGTTTCACCGTGTAGGAGCTCCGTCCTTCATAAAGAGTAAATGTTCCGAAGCAAAAGGGCCGGATCCCGCCGATCAAGGGGCTGTTTGGCCTCCTGGCCCCCTTTGCGAAGGCATGAAGCTTTCCCCGCTCCTTCGTCAGGATTACCCCCCGCCTGTCATATTCCCCGACGGGCGCCGCCGAAAGAACCAGTCCCGTCACCTCTATGAGATTGTCGCCGATCTCCCCGGACAGCCTTCCCGGCATGCCAACGCCCCCTTACATATCCTTGTGATATCCGTAATTTTTCAGGTACAGGTCATTGTCCCGCCATTCCTTCCGGACCTTGACCCAGAGCTTCAGGTTCACCTGGCTCTCCATCATCTTCTCGATGTCATGCCTGGCACTGCTCCCGATCCTTCTCAGCATTCCCCCGCCCTTCCCGATAATAATCCCCTTATGGGAATCCTTCTCGCAGACGATCTCCGCCTCGATGTCATACAGGCCGTCCCTCCGCTCCGTCATCTTCTCCACCGTTACCGCAATGCCGTGGGGAATCTCTTCCTTCAGGCACCGGAGGGCCTTCTCCCGGATGATCTCCGCCGCAATCTGGCGCATGGGCTGATCCGTCACCGTATCCTCGTCATAATACATGGGCCCGAAGGGCAGGTACTTCATCAGCACGTCCAGCACTGCGTCCAGGTTCTTTCCCTTAAGGGCTGAAACCGGAATGATCTCCGCAAAAGGATACAGCCTCTCATAGGCCGCAATATAGCCAGGCACCCTCGCCTTCTCCACCGTGTCCACCTTGTTGATAATCAGCACCACCGGAGTCTTCACCTGTTTCAGGATCTCCAGGATATGCTGTTCCCCGGCGCCCACGTAAGCGGAGGGCTCCACCAGCCACAGGATCACGTCCACCTCCTTCAGGGTCCGCTCCGCCGCCCGCACCATATATTCTCCCAGCCTGTTTTTCGCCTTGTGGATGCCGGGAGTGTCCAGAAATACGATCTGCCCCCGCTCGTCGGTATAAACCGTCTGGATCCGGTTCCTGGTGGTCTGAGGCCGGTCCGAGGTAATGGCAATCTTCTGACCGATCAAATGATTCATCAAGGTAGACTTTCCCACGTTCGGCCGCCCGATCAGGGCGGCAAAGCCTGATTTCTTCCGTTCTTCCATCCATATCCTCCTGAAGCTTCCCGGAATTCTTCCATGACCGCCTGAACAATCACGGAAGAAAGCCGGTTATTCAGACAAGCCGTTTCAGTTCCTTGAAAAGCTCCCGCTCCGCCTCGATCTTTGCGCCTCCGCCCAGGACGCAGAGGTTCTTCCCGGCAAGGACAGCGCGGACGGGGCCGGCAAGGGCCCGGATGTCCTCCGGCGACGCCTCGAGAACCTGCCTCCGCTCCTCCTTAAGCATTTCCCCGGTCACGCCGCACAGGTACATGGACACGTTCCTGGCGCCCTTCACCCTGGGCGTGAGCGGCGCATCCATATGGCTGACGGTCCCGATGACGTACCGGGTCATCTCCCGCTCATCTGCCGCAAACTGCTCCAGATACTCCGGGACCTTCTCGAAGACTTCATTGGTCTTCCCCAGCTCCGGATCCCGGTAGGAAACAAAATATCCGTCCCCGTTCCGGCCGAAGCTGCTCATGACCCCATAGGCCCCGCCCTTGACCCGCACCTGAATCCAGAGATAATCATAGCTCAGGACGATCTGAAGGATCCGCATGGCTCCCGTGTAGGCATAGCCCCCTTCCAGGAAGTTCCCGCTCCTGGCCACGTACTGCACCTGGGAGGAGGTCATAAAGCCCTCATTCTTCCCGGTCAGGGCAAGGCCCTCCGGCGAAATCCTTTCCAGAGGAAACTCCCGTTTCTCCCCGCTCTCCTCAAGCTCCGACACCAGCGCCCCAAGAGAGGCCGCAAAGGCCCCATAGCCCTCTGCTTCCCCCGTATAGCTCACGAAAAGGTTCTCCTTCCGGAAGAGAAGGCCGGAAAGCTGGGAAAGCTTTTCAAAAAGCCGCTCCTTTTCCCCGTCGAAATCCGTCTCCAGGGCCTTAAGAAGCCGGTAATACTCCATGCCTGCCGTAGCGTCCCCGAAGGCCGAAACCGGAGAATGGTAGGAGCCGGCCCGGATCACTGCCGCCGAATGGCCGGAGCTTCCCATCCATTCCCGAATCCTGGACCTGCCCCTGGCCGAAAGCTCAAAGAGCCGCTTCCCATCCGTAAGGACGGAGCCGTGGATAATCTCCGCCAGAAATTCAAGGGCCTTCTCCTGCTTTCCGTAAAAAGCCTTGGAGGAAAGCTCCAGAGCCGCCCGAAAGCTCCCCGAACCGTCCAGGGCCGGATAACTGCCAAGGGACACCTGGATCCCGCCGGTAGATGCGTTGACCTCGTTGGAAAACTCCTGATAGCTGTGCCTGTCCGTATTTAAGAGGCCGAGCACGTAGCGGAAAAAGCCCAGGTACGGCCAGTCCTCCCGCTTCACCCGGCTTACGTCAAAGGCCAGCCGGATATAGCCGATGCCTCCCGTTGGAAGCTCCGAAAAAAAGACCGGCACCCCGCCTTCCTTCCGCATCTCCCCGCCCAGGGGAAGCGGCTCCTTCCCGATGTCCTCCCTGGAAAGCGTGGGGATGGCCTCCAGCGCCTCTCTGGAGGACGGCTCCTGCTGGTATTCCTTCAGCTCCTTTGTCCTTCGGATCAGCTCCTGCCGTTTTGCTTTGTCCATGGAGGAAAGCCGCCCGGAAAGAGCCCTGGAGAGAGCCTCCTGCCGCTCCCGCTCCATGCCCTTTTTCGGAGAGAGGACGATCACCGCCTGATGGAGGCTGTCCAGAAGGTATTCCCGGATCAGGCTTTCAAAGAAGCCCTCCCCCTGCTTTTTCCGAAGGAACGCAAACACCTCTTCAAACTGCAGGTGCATAAAGGGGTCCTTCTCGTCATAAAGCCAGCTGTCAAAGCACTGGAGCCCGTACATCAACCCTCTGGGATACGAACCGAAATCCGCCTCCCGGTACTTGAACTCAAAATAATTAAGCCCGGCCAGAAGGGCCCGCTCCCCAATGCCCTCCGAGGCAAGCCGCTCCAGCGTCTCCCGGACCACCTGAAGAAACCGATCCTTCTTTTCCCTGTCCGCATTCTTGGCCACCACAGAAAAGACCGGCTGGAGGATCCCCGGATCATAGCCTCCGTAAATGTCCGTCCCGATCCCCGCATCAATAAGCGCCTGCTTCAGCGGCGCCCCGGACGCAGTGAGAAGCACGTATTCCAGAACCTGAAAGGCTACGTAAAGCCTGGGATTCAGACTCGTTCCCACCACCATGTTGACCGAAAGGAAGGTTTTTCCCGCCGGATCCTCTTCCTCCGAAATGGGATAAAACCACTCATATTCCGTCTCCGGGACAAAGCCCTTCTGAGCCGGAATCGCAGAGTCCACGGAGATTTTCTCATAATGACTCAGGTACTCCCGGTCCAAAAACGCAAGCTTCTCTTCCATGTCCATATTTCCGTAAAGATAAATATAACTGTTGGAAGGATGGTAATAGGTCTTATGAAAATCCAGAAATTCTTCATAGGTCAGAGACGGAATTTCCTCCGGATCCCCGCCCGATTCCGACCGATAAGGCGAATCCGGAAAAAGCGCCCGCCTGGCATAACGGTCCAAAAGGCTTTCCGGGGAAGAAAACACCCCTTTCATCTCATTATAGACCACGCCGTTCAGCGAAAGAGGGCCCTCCTCTTTCTCCAGCTCGAAATGCCAGCCCTCCTGCATGAAAATCTTTTCGTTTTCATAAATATTGGGATGGAAGACCGCATCCAGATACACGTCCATCAAATTCTGGAAATCCCTGTCATTGACGCTCGCCACCGGATAGACCGTCTTGTCCGGATAGGTCATCGCATTGAGAAAGGTATTGAGAGAGCCCTTGACCAGCTCCACAAAGGGATCCTTGGCCGGGAATTTCCGGGAACCGCACAGCACCGAATGCTCCATGATGTGGGGAACCCCCGTGTTGCTTTCCACCGGCGTCCGGAAACCGATGGTAAACACCTTGTTCTCGTCGTCGTTGGAAATGAGAAAGAGCCTGGCGCCGCTTTTTTTATGGCGAAGCAGGCATCCCTTTCCGTTAAGCTCCTTCAGTTCCCTGTCTTCTATTTTCTCGTAAGCCTCAGAAATCACGTCAAAGCCGCTCCTTTTCCAAAATATTTTTTGAAATCTTTTCCTTTTTCTCTACATGTTCCCCACCAGCTTATCCTTAAGCACCGCAAAAAACTCCCGCACCATCATATTGGGCAAAAGCCCGGCGACCGAAGGAGCCGCAATCCCCACCACGTCCTGAAACCCCGCCTTCCTGGCCAGAGAAACTGCCCGGAACACGTGAAAGCTGCTGGTGACGATCCCCACCGATTTTTCGCTGTCCCCGATCAGAGACTTGCTGTAGGAAAGATTCTGCTCCGTATTTGAGGCGTGCCGTTCCATAATGATCCGCTCCCGGCCGATCCCGGCCTCCATCAGATAATCCCGCATGGCGACCGCCTCCGCCACGTCCTCTCCAGGCCCCTTTCCTCCCGTGACCACCACTCTGGTCTCCGGATTTTCCTCCAGATATTCCGCCGCCGTGTCCAGCCGGTGGCGGAGAGATTTGGATACCGTCTCTCCCCGTACCTGGGCGCCCAGCACCACCAGATAATCCAGCTCCTTCCTCGGCTGTTCGAACATATGGTAAACGATAAAGCCCTCCACCACGAAAAACAGAAGGAGGCCCAGCACGACGGTCGTTTTCACCGGAACCTTCACCCACATGGGAAGCTCCCTGAAAAACAGCCGGAACCGGCGCACGGAAAAAAGCAGGCCAAGCCCCGCAAAAACCACAAAAAGCGCCAGCCAGAACAGCGAAAAGGAAGCCTTAAATCCCGTGTAAACGACGATGACCACATAATACACGATCGAAAACAGTGCAAGCACTCCAAATAGTATGTTCACTCTTACCCCTTCCTATGCCAAAACGCCCTTCTTCCTCAGTATGTCAGATTCTTCCGGCTGTTTGGAAAGCTTTACCAGAAGGCCCTGCCTGGCGTGGGGCGCACTCTCCTGGGGCCTGCCGCAAAGATCCGAGATTCCCTCCACAACAGCAGAAACGTTCTCCCCGGAAGGCTTCATAATCTCCACTTCCTCCCCCACGGAAAACTTATTCTTCTGCTCCAGAAAAAACAGGAAAAACCCCAGCACGATCGTCGTGCGCACCGGGATCTTCAC
>CATJIW010000209.1 GCA_949740745.1 uncultured Lachnospiraceae bacterium
ATCCTTATTCCAGCCTGGATCCGCGTATGTCGGTCTATGAGTCCATTGCCGAGCCTTTGGATATGAATCATATTTTTTCCAAAAAGGCAGAGAAGCTTGACTATATAATGGAGCTGATGGAACGGGTTGGTCTGGCGGAGCGGTTTGTGAACGCCTATCCCCATGAGATGGACGGCGGACGCAGGCAGAGGGTCTGCATCGCCCGTGCGCTGGCCCTCAATCCGAAGTTTATCGTCTGCGACGAGCCGGTTTCTGCGCTGGACGTTTCCATCCAGGCCCAGATCCTCAATCTGCTTATGGATATGCAGGACAGCACGGGATTGACCTATATGTTCATTACCCATGACATGTCGGTGGTAAAGCATATTTCCAATGAGATCATGGTAATGTATCTGGGGCAGTGTGTGGAACGGGCTCCGTCTAAAGAATTATTTGAAAATCCGCTTCATCCTTATACGCAGGCGCTGCTCTCTGCGGTGCCCAAGCCTGTGATCAACCGTATGTCCAATACGGAGATCCTGCGGGGAGAGGTTTCCAATCCCATCAATCCGCCGATAGGATGCCGGTTTGCTCCGAGATGTAAATTCTGCACGGAGGCATGTACGCAGAAAAATTTTGAGCTTGCAGATCAGGGCAGCAGACATTTTGTTGCCTGCCGTCTCTTTGAGCAGGCATAACGGGCCGAAGCGTGCGGGGAGGTGGTGTGGGTATTCAATCCTGTCATTAAAGACAAGCTTTAATTTCCGAAAATAAGGAGGAGAGAAATGAAACGCTTTAAATCAATCATTGCGGTATTGTTAATGTCCTGCATGGTCTTTCTGGCTGCCTGCGGCGGTAAGGACTCCGGGAGCAAAGAAACTGCCGGGGGAAACCAGGGAGAAAGCGCAGGAGAGAATGCGGGGGAAGCCGGAGGAGAAAAGGCTCCCAGCGGCTCCATTGACAAAAGCAGGACCATCAACATTGCAAACAGCACGCTGGTAGACACCTTCTATACCCCGAAGGAATTCGGCATTGCGGAAGGCATTTCCTATGCGCAGGTCTATGATACCCTGCTGTCTTTGGAAATGGACGGAAGCATCGGGCCCAGCCTGGCAGAGACCTGGGAGATTTCCGAGGACGGCCTGACCTATACCTTCCATCTGCGCAAGGATGTGAAATGGCAGGA
>CATJIW010000210.1 GCA_949740745.1 uncultured Lachnospiraceae bacterium
CCTCCTCCGAACCGTTTCCGGCCCCCGGACAGACCCCCGCTTCCGGGCGCTCCTCGATCAGACAGGCCCGCAGGATGTTGGCCTTCGGGAAATCCTTTTTCCCGGCCCCCATCCCGGCCTTAACGATCCGGAAAGATTCCGGCAGCCGCTCCCTCGTCCGGACGCCCGCCGCAATGGCCGCCCCGGAGGGCGTCACCATCTCGCCCCTCGTGTCCGTCATCCTGAGAAAAAGCCCGTGGGCCTCGGCAACGGCCATAACCGCCGGGACCGGGACCGGAAGAATGCCGTGCTGGCAGTGCACATGGCCGCTCCCCTCGCAGATTTCCGAAACCACCGCCTCCGTCACATCCAGGTCATCCAGACAGATGGCCGCGGCCGCAATGTCCACGATGGAATCCACCGCCCCCACTTCGTGGAAATGAACTTCCGAAATATCCTTCCCGTGAACCTTCGCCTCCGCCTCCGCCACGATCCCAAAAATCCTCAGCGCCGTCTCCTTCGCCCGCTCCGTCATGCCGGACCGGCGGATAATCTCGGTGATATCCCCCAGATTCCGATGGACATGGCCGTGCGCAAGGCCCTCCTGCCCATGGACATGCACATGGCTTTCCCGGGAGCGGCTGCCTCCATGAACACATTTCTCATGGACATGCCGATGCCCCCCATGCTCATGAACCTCTCCACGACTGTGCGCTCCCTGATCCTGACTATGCGCATGCTCCACATAATCATGACTGCCGCCGTCCTCGTCCCCGGCAAGCTCCACGTCGAAGCTGCAGGCCTCCACGCCGCACTTCACCCGCCGGCCGATCTTTACCTCATATCCGGAAAGCCCCAGGCTGGAAAGCCCCTCCAGAAGCTTCCGCCGATCGGCCCCCAAATCCAGGAGCGCCGCCACCGTCATATCCCCGCTGATCCCCGAATAGCATTCCAAATAAAGCATATTTCCACCTTTCCTCACTGAAATTCCCGCCTACGTAAGCCCGGCCCCCGTCATCTCGTCCTTCGCCGCCTCGATTTTTTCATGGATCACCTTCTGCCGCTCCGCAAACAGAAGCCCCCGATTGTATTTATAATACCGGCTGCACTCATTCTCCCGGATAAACCAGGCGCTGAAAAATCCCGCCGTAAGCTCCGTGACAAAAAGGATCAGCTCTTCCCCTTCCCCGAAGGCCGCCTCCAGGAAATCAAAGGCGCACTCCAGCTTCCCGGCAGTCTCTTCCACAAGCCGCTCCCTGAAATCCGCCGCCTTCGCAAAAGCCGCCCGGACCTCTTCAAAATCAGCGGCTCCCTCCATGCTTCCCAGCCAGGAAATAAGCCTGCGGGCCGTCTGTTCCTCCGTCCGGTCAAGCTGTCCCGCATCCCGTTTCCGCTCAAACCCTTCCTCCAGAAGAAGCCGATCCTCCCGGATACAGACGGCCGCCGAAACAGGAGATACATCCCCTCCGCCAGCCCCCGGTTCCACGGAAAGCCTCTGCTTAAGCGCCCTGAGTCTCCCGAACAGCTCCGTCACAAACGCATCCTCCAGATAACAGCGCTTAAAATCCTCCGAAAGCCGGGAGAGGAGAAGCCCCATGACGGCAAACCTCTCGTCAAACTCCGCAAAATGCAGCTTGGAAACTGCCTGGGGCGAAGGATTCCCCGCCAGCACCTCATCCACCTGATAATCCCGGTGATACTTATAATAAAGCTCCAGATAATTGGCGAAATCCCTGGCTATTTTCGGGAACTGGATGTACTGCCCCGCCACCTGGGCGTCGACCGGCTTGTCCAGACGCTCATAAACGTACAATAACTGAGATAAATCCTCCCATCCTCTGGCCGTGGCAAACAGAGTGCCGTCCACCGTGGTCTCCACCCGGTAAAAATGATTCCGCCGGATGTCCAGATACGAAATCACCGCCCCATGGAGCCGTTCCCGGTACGCATACTCTTTCCACGCCGGATAATCCGCCTCCACGTCCAGCCGCTTCACCCGGTCCAGTGTCACCACGTCAAAATCCCGCACCGACTTATTATATTCCGGCGGATTTCCCGCCGCCACGATGATCCAGCCCTCCGGCACCTTCTGATTCCCGAAGGTCTTGCACTGTAAAAACTGGAGCATCATGGGCGCCATGGTCTCCGACACACAGTTGATCTCGTCAATAAACAAAATCCCCTCCCGGATGCCGGTCCGCTCCATCCGCTCATGCACCGCGGCAAGAATCTCGCTCATGGTGTATTCCGTCACCGAATACCGCTGCCCGCCATACTCCCTTTCTTTAATAAAAGGCAGCCCCACCGCACTCTGCCTGGTGTGGTGGGTGATGGTGTAGGACACCAGGCCGATTTTACACTCCCTGGCGATCTGCTCCATAATCTGCGTTTTCCCCACCCCCGGCGGCCCCATGAGAAGCACCGGCCTCTGACGGATGGCAGGAATCACATATTCTCCGAAAGAATCCTTCAACAAATATGCTTCAATGGTATTTTTGATCTCTTCCTTAGCCCGCTTAATATTCACCGAATGTCTTCCTTCCTGCAAATGACAGCCTGCGTCTGCGCATTTTATTTTTAGTTAAGCCACGGAAGAAAACCGGTCTCTTTCATACCGAAACATGCATCCGGCTTAAAAAGAACCATTTTCTCCCTGACCTGTCGATAATGCGAAAATTCAGATTATCTCACAAAACGGATATCCGCATCCAGCCGTTTCTCCTCCCCGGCGAGATCCGCCTCCGTGAGAACCAGCCGCATGGCCCAGGCCGGAACGGCTGCATCTGTATAATCCTCCTTCATAAACAGGAACGCTGCGTCATAATCCGGCCGCTTCGCCGGATAAATCCCTTTTCCGTCCGTAAAATACAAAAGCCCCCTGAGCCGCTTAAGCTCTCCCCGTTCTCTTAAATGCTCCACATGGGAAAAAACCGGCCGAAAATCCGTGCCGCCTCCGCCCTTCACCTCAAACTGCTCCATAAAATCCGAAAGCTCGTCCGGGCCGGTGATCACCAGGTCCTCCTGCACCTGATCATCACATTGGATCACGTGAATCCGCACCTTCTTAAAGAAGCTTTCCGTCTGGAACAAAATACCGCAGGTCTCCGAAAGAAAGGCCCGCACCAAATCCCCGGAGCAGGACATGGAGGTGTCGACGGCAATGACAAACTCCTGAATCTTCTTCGCCTCCTTAAACTCCTGCGGCTCAATCAAAGGCAGGTTGCCATACAGGCGCAGACCATAGCTGTAAAAGCCCTGGTCAAAGGAATCCTCGTCAATCCGAAGCTCCTCCCGCCACACCGAAAACTTCCGAAGAAAGGCCCGGTAATCCTGCCGCCTCTGATTCCGGAGCTTCACCTGCTCCAAAAGCCCTCCGGAATCTGCGTCCCTCTCCCGGCCGAAGGTTTCCGCCTCCGTCTCCGTCCTGTCGGCAATGTCCTGCCAGCGCCTGTCAAGCTCCGAGACCGCCTCCGGCGGCCTCTCCCCGCCCTCCTCAGGCCAGTATCTGTGATCATCCGCCAGAAACAGCCTCGAAAGCCGTTCCTCCTGCTCCTCAGAAAGCTCCCACTCACGCAGGACATGATAGACCCCCTCCGCCGTAAGCACCGAAAGCCGCTCCGAAAGCCGCCGGTAAACAAGCGTCCGCTCCGGCGCTGCGGCCCTGCGGACACTCCGCTTTCCCAGGCCGTCGATCATGGCCTCCGCCGCAATGTCACAGGCCAAATGCCAGAGCGCCGCCTTCCTGGCTCCTCTCCTTGTCAGATGCCGGAACAGGCAGTGAAGCACCATATGGAAATACAGCCGGTTAAGGCCCGTCCGGTCCCCTTCAAACAGCTCCGAAAGGCCGTAAGGCTCAAAATAAATCAGATAACCGTCGGTGCCCGCCGTCTGCGCCTCCGCATCCATCTGATACCGCAGACTGCAAAGGGCCAGATCCAGAAACCGCATATTCAGATACAGCTCATTGCGGGCAGTCCGGAGAATCTCCTTTCCGATCCCGTCCCACATCTCAGACAGCCTCTGCGACATCCCGGCCTCCTCCCGTTTTCTCCAAGCTCACTTCCGCTTCCAACGATTCAGCGCTTCCTTATCCTCGCCGGATACCCTTCTGGATTCCCGGATCTTCTGGATAGCCTTATTGTGCGTCCAGTCCGGAAGCCCCCCTGCCTCTGCGCTCTCCCTCTCCAGAAGCCTCTTCGTCTTCTCCGGGAACTTCACATAACAAACCGACACGGCCCAGGCCACGCCCATTTTCACATAATAACCTTCATGGTGAATCTTCCGATAAATCTCCAGCAGCCGGTCGATGTATTCCTCCGTAACAAAATACTCCATCAGGGTCACCACCGCAAAGCGGACCTCATACTCCCCCTCGCATTCCAGATACTTACAGACATAGGCAAAGCATTCCTCCGGGTATTTTTTCATGAACTTTAAGGTGCTGTTTCCGCAGTCGCAGACCGCCCAGCTATTGATCCGGGGCACCCAGGCATCCAGCCGCCTGAGCCGTTCCTCCAAAGGCAGCTTCCCATAGCCGATCACCATCCCCTGGAGCATCAGCTCCTCCTGATAAAAGCCGCTTCCGTCCGCCGCCTCCATCTCATTCAAAAAACCCTCCGCATCCTCTTCCGCCACCGCCTTCGCCAGCTCCCGCACCTTTGGGACCCGCACGCCGAGAGTCCCGCCCGTCCCAGGCACCAGCTTCTCATTAAAAGCCCTGAAAGCCTCGTCTGTCATGGCAGACAATTTTTCCCGCACGTCCTCAATCATCCTCCGCTCCTCCGAACCCTCTTTTCCTCTGCGCTATTTCCTATTATGCCCTATTTGAGGCAGACTTGCAAGAAAATCCTGCCGGCGCCAGCGGAAACGGCGGGAAGAAGGTCCTGCCTAGAGCTCAAACACCTTTTTCCGCCCGCCCCTGCGCTTCCTGTGGCGGTAATCCATCAGACAGCTCACAATCTCCGTCCGGCCCATACGGCCCGCCATTTCCGTCAGGACGTCCAGGGCAGCTTCCGGACTCTCCCTGTCCCCGGAGGCCTCCGGCTCCGGCTCCGCTTCCCCAAGGATCTGCTCCCCCATGGAAGCCATGTAAAAATCTCCCGCTCCGTCGGCCGCCGCCCTCCGGCCCTCATCGGCGTCCTGTCCTCTGCGGCTTCCCTTCGCTGTCCCGTCAAAGGCTCCCGCCTCGCAGAGCAGGCGAAGAGCCGGAAGGTCGTCCCTCTTAAGAAAATATTCCCCCGCCTCCCGGACTCTGACGCTGAACCATTCCAGATAAGCCCTTCTCGCCCCGTCGGAAAGCCCCTCCGGGTACCGGAGCCGGTCATAAGCCAGTCTTGCCAGCACCTCCGGCGGCTCCTGGCTTTCCGCCAGCCCGAACAGGCCGTCATAAGCCCGATAATCCACCTCCCCGCCGCAAAAGCACTGGCGGTAACGATACCCCGTCCCCTGATAATGAAGCTCCAAAATCCGGGCAGGGACGTTCTCCACCGAAGCTTCATAATACTCCGGAACCATAAGCGCCGTCTCTCCCTCCGGCCGCCGCAAAAACACCTCCATGGCATAACGAAGCTCAGAAAGCATCTGGTACAGCCCGCGGCTTCCTCCGCCTGCCCCCAGAAACACCAGCCTGTCCACCCCGGAACAGCCCATAAAAGCGCCGCTGCCGATCCGTTCCAGCGAGTCGGAAAAAACGACCTCCTTTAATTCCCTGCACCCATAAAACGCATAATCCCCGATCACCCGCACCGAGGACGGCAGACGAACGGCCCGAAGGCGGCTTCCCGTCACGGCTTCCGGCCCCGCCTCCGGACCGTCTCCCAGGCAAAGGCTGTCCCGAAGCTCCGTCCCTTCCCCTTCTCCCGTCACGCCCCGCCGCCGGTCTCCCCCGCTCACCCGAAACCTGCGGGGAACCTCCGCCGCCGAAAACGCATAGGGGCCGATCTCCGTCACCGGACGGCCCCCGATCACTTCCGGGACCTCCAGACATTCCGCCTCCCCGAAGGCCCGCAGAATGCGGACCCCCTGAGAAACCGCCGCATACTCCCATTCCATTCTCATTCCCTCAGTCTCCCTTCATCCAACACCTGCACATGCAATTGCGAAACTTAAAACTTTATTGAATATTCTGTCTGTATTTCCGGGAAAAGCCCTCTGCACCGCACAGTCAGTGTGCCAGATGCTCCAGCAAAATCTTCGTTCCCATAAAAATCAAAATAATGCCCCCGGCAAGCTCCGCCTTCGCCTTGTACCTGCTTCCGAAAACATTTCCCACCCGCACGCCGGCCGCCGACAGCACAAAGGTCGTGGCCCCGATCAGCGACACGGCGGGAAGGATATCCACCCGCAGGAACGCAAACGTCACCCCCACCGCCAGGGCATCGATGCTGGTCGCCACCGCCAGAAGGAGCATGGTCTTCACGTCAAAGGAACAATCTCCCTCCGTCTCGCCGCAAAAGGACTCTCTGATCATATTGGCCCCGATGGCCCCCAAAAGGATAAAGGCGATCCAGTGATCGATACAGATAATCTCATCCTGAAAACCGGTGCCGAGCAGATACCCAGCCAGAGGCATGAGCATCTGAAAGCCCCCGAAATAAAGCCCCGCCAGCCAGGCATTCCTCCAGCACATTTTCTTCATGGAAAGCCCCTTGCAGACCGAAACCGCAAACGCATCCATGGAAAGCCCCACTGCAATAAAAAATAATTCCCAAACAGCCATGACCATTCTCCTTTAGTTTCCCAAAACCTCTCTGCTTTATCCTATGTTCCTCACAGGGAATAAAGACTCCCCCTTCCCCGTATCTGCACAGGCGCCCAAATTCAAATAACTTCTCTCCCGCTTGCCATCTGCCCTCCAGTCTGCTATGATATAAAAAAATCCCGGACAGCGAGGAAAAATCCATGGAATACGGTTTAATCGGAGAAAAGCTCGGACACAGCTACTCCAGGCTGATACACGAAAAACTTGCGCCTTATACCTACGACCTTATCCCCCTCACGAGAGAAGAGTTTCCCGTCTTTATGGAACGGCGGGCATTTAAGGCCGTCAACGTGACAATCCCCTACAAAAAAGACGTGATCCCTTACTTAGACGAGCTGGACGAGAACGCCGCCGCCATCGGGGCCGTCAACACCATCGTCAACAAAAACGGACGCCTTACAGGGCACAACACCGATTTCTCCGGCTTCGCCTACATGATGAAAGAGGCGGGAATAAGCGCCTGTGGGAAAAAAGTCCTGGTTCTCGGCACAGGAGGCGCCTCTGCCGCCGTCCTGGCAGTCCTGAAAAAACAGGGAGCCGCCGAAACAGTTTCCGTAAGCCGCACAGGGAAAGGCGGGGCCGTCACCTACGAAGCCTGCGCTGCACTCCACAAAGACGCTGCGCTGATCGTCAACACCACCCCCGTGGGCATGTATCCCGCCGTAAACGCCTCCCCCCTGGATCTTGCGCCCTTCTCTGGCTGCGAGGCAGTGCTGGACGTGATCTACAATCCCGGTGAGACCAGACTGACCGCACAGGCAAAAGCCCTCGGCATGAAAGGCGTCACCGGCCTTACCATGCTGGTAGCCCAGGCAAAATACGCCTGCGAATTCTTTTTGGAGACTGCCCTGCCCGACGACGTGATTCCCAGGATCACGGAAGAAATCCGCACTGCCCTCTGACACCATCAGGCGTCTGCGAAGCTCAAAAATTCATAGAATATTCTGGCAATATTTCCGGAAAAGCCAAATCAAAGGAGAAACGCCATGCATCCCCTCACCATTAAACAAACCACCTTCGGGGAAGGAACCCCGAAAATCTGCATTCCCATTACCGGCCGCAGTGAAAAGGACATCCTGGAAACGGCAGAAAAAATCAATTCCCTGCCTGCGGACGCGGCCGAATGGCGGGCCGACTATTACGAGGCCGTCTCTGACCCCAAGGCCATTCTTCCCGTCCTGGCCGCCCTGAGAAAAAAACTCCCGGACACGCTCCTCCTTTTCACCTTCCGCACCAAAAAAGAAGGCGGCGTCCGGGAGCTCTCCGACTCCGACTACCTGAGGCTCTGCCGGACGGCGGCAAAAAGCGGCCTCATAGATCTTTTGGATCTGGAGCTCTTCACCGGGGCAGCAGCGCCGGACTGCGACGCCGCTCTCCTTGCGCCGGTGATCTCCCTGGCCCGCGCCTGCGGCTGCCGCGTGATCCTCTCCAGCCACGACTTCCAAAAGACCCCGCCGGCGGATGAGCTGTACCGGCGGCTCTCCCTGATGGAAGCCATGGGAGGCGACCTGCTGAAGCTTGCCGTCATGCCAAAATGCGGGCAGGACGTGCTGACCCTTTTATCCGTCACGAGAAAAGCCGCCGATACCTTAAACAGCCCGGTCATCACCATGTCCATGGGAAAGCTCGGCACCGTAAGCCGTATCAGCGGGGCCCTCACCGGCTCCTGCCTGACCTTCGGCGCCGCAGGAGAGACATCTGCCCCCGGACAGCTTCCCGCCGAAACCCTGAAACACATTCTGGAGGCATTATAGCTCCCCCATTCCGCCTTCGGCCCCGGCGGGATTTTGGAACGAAAACCATCAACCAAAAATGGTGCAGGGACATTACCTGCACCCATACGAAAAAGAAGGACGGACATATCCGGCATCTATTATAGGCTGATATCCGTCAGAGTTTAGCTGGCTGTTCAATTCAGAAAGCTCCTTCCCGATCCCCGCAAAGGCCGGCTTAATGATCCGCGGCATCCAGAATTCTCCTTATTTTTTCCGCTTCTTCTCCAGAGATTCCCTGCTCGCTGCCAACCGCCGCCGCCAGGTTTGAAGCTTTCCCCCGAAACTGCAAGGGCATCACGTCTTAACAAAGATCATATCGCATCAAACCATTCGATGTCAATCAAACAAATTCAACTTCTCAATCCCTGTCAGTATCCACTATTGTTTCACATGACCCCTCTCGGGCGTACGGCATTCTTCTAAATGTGTTCGAAACTCAAAAATTCCCCGATCTTTTTTATTCCGGCCGGCAAGACTGCTATTGAAAAAAGCAAGGCGCTCCGCCCGCATCCCCTTTAAATGGACTGCAGCCCCTCCAGCCATACATCCCCGGGCAGACAGGTACACTCATTCTCTGTTTTCTAACCCAATTTTGTTATAATCCCTCTGACAATAATCCAAATGGCAGTTCCGATAAAGGATAACGCCGCCAGGCAGACCGCAATATACAAAATGTCATCTATCACCTTTCGGAAAGTATTTTTCTGTTCCATTAAATTCCCGTTTGTTATTTCTCCGGCGCTTCCCGATTCTTCGATTTCCTCCAGCAGCTTCCTGTAAACCACCCAATCCTCTTCTGCGTATGCCCCTCTCCACTTATGACAACAATATCTTATATGGCATTTCTCCCTGATACAGTCCTTTAAAAAAAGACATCTTACTCCATAAACTAAGTAAACAATACTCCAGACAGTGCAGCATACCATAAACAAGATAATTAAAAAATCTATAACACCCATTTTATTATCCATAGTTCCTCTCCCTTATATAGACAAATATTTGTTAATATCCGACAACAATTTTTTAAGTGATAATAGAAATGTCAAAATTTATAAGCAAAAAAGGGGAAATGTTATGATTTCATACGAGCCGCTTTGGGACACTATGAAAAAGCGAAATGTTACGACGTATGCACTTATCAATAAATATGGTTTCAGCCCCTATACGATCACAAATTTAAAGCGTAATCATTCGATCACAATGCACACCCTGGAGAAATTATGCAAAATTTTGAACTGTACCGCAGATTCCATTGTCAAATTTGATCACGAAACAGGCTTCTGATTTTTCTATATTATAAGTTCTTCCATCTCTTATTATAGACAAATATTTGTTAATGTGCAACAACATTATTTTCTGTGACAATAAAAATATAAACTGTGTATTGGAGAAAAGAGGATCCACCATGATCTCATATGAACCGCTTTGGGATACGATGCAAAAACGAAACGTTACCACCTATGCACTTATAAATAAACATGGCTTCAGCCCATACACGATTACAAATTTAAAACGCAACCGTTCGATCACAATGCATACATTGGAAAAGCTATGCAAAATCTTAAATTGCACGGCAGACTCCATCGTTACATTTGTCCCCGATCATAATTCTGATAACTAAAAAATCTTTGCAGAGTAATTTTTCTGCCGGCTCTCTATCCGTCTGCCCAATCCCAAACAAAGCTTGAGATATCGAACAGAATAAAACTCTGCATAAGCATTCTATTTTGCAATTAACATAAAAGAACCTGTAAAATCCAAATCTTCCACAGGCTCTCTCTATCTTTTAAATCTGATATAAACAGGTCATAATCCCCCGTTTTCCACTATATCCCAAAATGATTCACAGCCCGCCATATCCCCGCCCCATATTTTATTATAATTCTCAAATTCTTCTTACGTTATTTACCCATGCATTTATACTGAGATTATGTCTATATCACTATAAGGAGACAAAATATGGAAAATATACTTAAACAGCTTACACCTTACATAGCCGAACATTTAGAACAGGTTTTCACAGAAAACAGCGAATACCAAAGGGCTGTGAAAACCGAAAATGATCAGCTCCAACTCCTCAGCAACAAGCTTCAGCAGGAACAGACAGAACTATTTGAACATTATTTCACCGCAAATTGTGAAACCGCCGCAATAAGGGAATTCTTAAGCTATCAGCAAGGTATGAAGGATATGTTTACATTCTTAAGATACCTGTCGAAATAAAAAAGCCAAAATAAGCACTACGGAATCCATTTGCCAGGCTGTCGTCCATTGCAGGCTGATTCCTCTTTGTTGACCAATTGGGAGTCGACCGGTCCGTTTTAATCGCCCTACAATCTCCGGCAGATTTCATCCCTCGCGGCTCTGATCAATTTATCGTAATCACATCCTGTGCAGTTTCGGTCATGGCAGAAGCAGGCCGAAAAACCGGACGCCGGCGAAATCGCAAAAAACGAATACGGCAGGCGGCGTTATACACCCCCTCAGATGGAAGCAGAAAAATTCAGGCGGGACATGGATACCCTTCGTGAAAAAGAACGTGCAAAAACCAAAAATGAGAACGCATGATTCTTCCCCCGCAAAAAGGCCCTGCCAAATTGATATCCGTCAATTCGGCAAGACCTTTTTGCGCCTTAAACGCTTTCTTTACCTGACAAAATAATTTGCCACACTTTAGAGAGCCTTAGTGACATCAGGATTTTCTTGTGGTATAGTGGACTTCCACTTTTAAGAAAAGGAGCTGACGATATATGCCACAGATGAACAAAGGCGGTAAATTTATTTTCGGAAAATCAATGATACGAGATGATTTGACAATCCGTCTCCCAACACAGGCTCTCACGGAATACAACGTCACAGCAGAAGGAAAAGTCTATCTTTTTACCGGAAGCAAGGTCACCGGCGGCTTTTGTGTGACAAGAAAAGGATTGTTAGAACCGTCAAAATTAGGACACATTCTTGCTGATAATCCGGCTTTACAGAATTACCAGACCACAGAGGGTGACTTTATCAAATACAAAGGACGGTCATACTGTTGGGTGAATATTTTAGAAAATGGTGTAATTCAGCTCAATCAGCAGATATTAGATTTTCTTAATCTGAAGATTGGAATGGAACTATTGTCTATCCGAAGCAGTGATATTGCTTTTACAATGGGTGCAACCGGTCCTCTGTTGGAAAGAGCCGCCAACTATGAGGGCGAAATCATGGTTTATTAAAGTTACACTTTTTTACATCAACTGCTTAAAAACCTTTTTTAACATTTTTCATTTTACCTGTTGACATTTCTTAGCTGGACCTGCAACACCCAATTGGTGTTTTTGATATTGCATCTTTAACACCGTTATGCTATAATATCAATATGCCGTTGAAAACAATACACCATTTTGCTATTATATTTTGCAAGGGAGGTGTATCTCTTGAATTTTTCTAAAAAAATAAAAGACTTACGAATAGCAAAAGGACTGACCCAAAAACAACTGGCTGATTCCCTGAATGTTTCACAAAATGCAGTATATAACTGGGAAAACAAAAAACGAGAGCCAAGCCTTGATATGATTAAAAAAATAGCGAAAGTTTTTGACTTTCCTTTATATCTTTTGCTAGATGATAACTTTGAATTAGAAAATGTTGAACTTGAAATGAAGCGTGCCAGACCAGTTAATTCTTATGAAATGGCTATAGAAAAAGCCATACACCATGAAGAATTAACAGAAGAAACGGAACAAATTATTATCGGGATTCCTGGAAAGTTACGCCAAAAAGGTGACACTCCTTTGTTATATGAAAATTCTCATTCCTTTGCCAGTTCAGAAGAAGAGCTTAATAAATTACAAAAGGAACATTCAATAGAACCTAATAAGAGACAGAATGACAAAATTCACAAATATGATGCTGTTGTTGAAATCACACCTGAAGCTATAGAAAAGTTAAAAGAAAATGCAGAAGCAAGGGAAATACTCAAGAAATATGAATCTGGCGAAAAAATTTTAGAATCAGACTATAAAAAGATTATTGAATATTACATTCGAATGATGGAGTATTCCATGCTATTTCAGTATTGGCTTGCATGGTATAAACACACTTGCGAGCCTCTGAATGATGAAGGCCGAAAAAAAGTAGCCGAATATGCTGAAACTCTTGCAGAAACAGATAAATACACTAAGCCAGAAGAATGGTTTAAA
>CATJIW010000211.1 GCA_949740745.1 uncultured Lachnospiraceae bacterium
AAACTCCCCGTATAAATCCATTTAAATCCGTGCATCATTTTATATAGAATGATGATGCGGAGGTAAGGGTATGGCTGTGTACAAGGTGGAAATCTGCGGGGTAAATACGTCCAGGCTCCCTCTTCTTACTGCGGAGGAAAAGGATTCCTTATGGGAAAAGATCAAGGCGGGGGACAAGGAAGCCAGAGAGCGTTACATTAAGGGGAACCTCCGCCTGGTCTTAAGCGTGATCCAGAGGTTTTCCGGGAACAACGAGAATAATGACGACCTGTTCCAGATCGGCTGCATCGGCCTGATGAAGGCCGTCGACAACTTTAACCCGGACCTGATGGTAAAATTTTCCACTTATGCCGTGCCGATGATCGTCGGCGAGGTCCGCCGTTATCTGCGGGATTCGGGAAGCCCGATCCGGGTCAGCCGCTCTCTCAGGGACACGGCCTATAAGGCCATTTACGCAAAAGAATCCCTGATGAAGAAAAATTCCAAGGAGCCGACCATCATGGAGATCGCCGAGGAGGTGGGGATGACCAGGGAGGAAGTCGTTTACGCCCTGGATGCGATCCAGAGCCCGGTGAGCCTTTATGAGCCGATCTATACCGACGGCGGCGATACGCTGTACGTGATGGATCAGATCAGCGACAAGAAAAACAAAGAAGAACGCTGGGTGGAGGAAATTTCCCTGAACGAAGCCCTTTCCAGGCTTCCGGAGCGGGAGCGCCATATCATCAGGCTGCGGTTTTACGAGGGGAAAACCCAGATGGAGGTGGCCAGAGAGATTGAAATTTCCCAGGCCCAGGTAAGCCGACTGGAGAAAAATGCCCTTCGGAGCATGCGGAACTACTTAAGCTCTTAAAGCTTAAGTTCCGGTTTTTATTTCCGCCTGCTTCCGGAGGCTTCTTTCCGGGGGGAGAGGTCCGCAGGGGACCTGGACGGAGGATAAAGGGGGGAATACCAGTGAAGACCTGGCATCGGCGGCTTTTTGCCGCCTTATGTTTGTGTATCGCAGGGGGCGCGGCGGCCCTGCTGGGATATTTTTATTTTCAATTTGTTTCCAGGCAGGTGTACGAGGAAAGCGCCAGTCATCTGACGGAGATCTACGGGCAGGTGAACCGTACCTTTGCCGGCTTTCTGGAAAAAAACTGGGGGAATTTAAGTGACTGGGTCCATCATCTTGAGATCGAGGACGAGGAGGGCGTGGTCACCTTTATCGAGGGACGGCGGGAGGCCTGGAAATTTTCGGAGTTTTATTTTCTGTCGGAGGACGGAAGCTACATAACGGTGGACGGGACAAGGGGACGGCTCCTTCTGGAGGATGCGGGAGAGCGTCTTTTCGGCGAGGGCGAAAAGATTATGGACAGCGAGGTGCCCTCCTCCGGCGAGGGGTTCGCCGTCTTTGCCATTCCGGTTCCGGAAGGGATCTACCGGGGGTTTTCCTATCAGGCGATTGCGATGACCTATACCAATGCCGATATGCTCCATTCCCTTGACGTGGCGGCCTTTTCCGGAAAATCCCGGTGCTTCGTGATCCAGACGGACGGGGAGGTGCTGCTTTCCCCTCAGACGGAGGATCTCGTGAGCGGCAATTACCTGGACCATCTGAGGAAGGATTCCGACCTTAGCGGCGAGGAGATTGACCGGCTTTGCGGGGAATGGAAAAACGGCGGCTCCGGAGTGGGCCGCTGCCGGATCGGCGGGACCGTCTATTATGTTTCTTACCAGCCTGTGGGCTATGAGGACTGCGTGCTCCTTGGGATCGTCCCGGAGGCGGTAGCAAGCTCCAGCCTGATGAAGCTTCAGCGGGCGACGGTGGACGTGCTGGTCAAATTGTTTTTGCTGGCGGCTGCCGTCTTTTTGGCGTGGCTGATTTTGCGGATTCGGAAGCTGTTCCAAAAAAGCGCCCTGGAGCTGAAATACCGGGAGCTGATGTTCGACACCCTTTCCACCAGCGTGGACGATATTATTATGATGCTGGACCAGGAGTCCTGGAGGATGGATTATATCAGCCCCAACATAGAACGGCTTCTTGGCATTCCTCTGGAAGCGGCCATGAAAAACGCGGGGCTGATCGGGGAGAGCGTCGTAAACGCCTGCGGCTTTATTTCCAGAGAGGAATTTTCTTCCATTCCGGCCGGCGGGAGCCGTCACTGGGAACGGGAGCATATGCATCAGAGGACCGGGGAGAGGCGCTGGTACCGGGAGGCCGTTTACCACGAGAGCATCCAGGGGACGGAAAAGTTCGTGATCGTTATGTCGGACCGCACGAAGGAGCGGCAGATGAACCAGAACCTGCAGGAGGCACTGGACGCGGCCCGAAGTGCCAATGAGGCCAAAAGCCACTTTCTGTCCAATATGTCCCATGACATCCGGACTCCCATGAACGCTATTTTAGGCTTTGCGGCCCTTCTTTCCAGGGATGCGGACAACGGGAAGAAGGTGCGGGAATATACAGGAAAGATTTCTTCATCCGGAAGGCATCTGTTAAACCTGATCAACGACGTGCTGGATATGAGTAAAATTGAGAGCGGAAAAACTTCCCTGAACATAACGGAGTTTTCCCTGGCGGAAATTTTAGAGGAGGTCCACGCCATTTTGCAGCCCCAGGCCAGGGCGAAGCGTCAGACGCTCACCTTCCATTTGGAAGAGGGGTATGCAGGAAGGCTTCTGGGGGACAGACTGCGGCTGAACCAGATCCTGATCAATCTGCTTTCCAACGCCGTGAAATATACTCCGGACGGAGGCAGGATCGACCTTGTGGTTCAGAAGAGGACGGCTCCGTCGCCTCAGTATGTCCATCTGCACTTTCTGGTAAAGGACGACGGGATCGGCATGAGCAGGAAATTCCTGGAGACGGTTTTTGATCCCTTTGCGAGAGAGGAGAGCGACGTGGTGAGGGGGATCCAGGGAACCGGCCTGGGCATGGCCATCACAAAGAACCTGGTGGAGTTAATGGGCGGCCTGATCCAGGCGGACAGCGAGCCGGGAAAGGGAAGCGTCTTCACGGTGGAGCTGACCTTTGCCCTTCCGGAAGGGGCGGAAAAGGAAACGGCGCCCTTTGGCGGGAGAGAAGAGGCCTTCTGCGGGCCGGGACAGGATGAAGCGGCGGCCGGGGAGAAAGGAGCTCTTGAGGGGCTTTTCCTTCTGGCGGCGGAGGATAATGAGCTGAATGCGGAGCTGCTGGTGGAGCTTCTGGCCATAGAGGGGGCGGACTGCGAGGTGGCGGAGAACGGACAGGAGGTCCTGGAACGATTCGTTCGTTCCGGGCCGGACGAATATGATATGATCCTGATGGACATCCAGATGCCCGTCATGAACGGTTATGAGTCCGCAAAGAGGATCCGCGCCTGCGCCCATCCGAGGGCAAAAACCATCCCCATCGTGGCCATGACTGCCAACGCCTTTGCCGAGGACGTGAAAAAGGCTCTGGACAGCGGCATGGATGGCCATCTGGCAAAGCCGGTGGACCCGGAGGAGATGAAACGTTTTCTTGGGAAGTTAAGGAAGGGGAGGTCCGGACATTAATCCTTGCCTTTTCCGGAGGGATCGTGTAAAATGAGAATATAATTCTAATATATGAACTTCCTGAAACATGAGGGAAGGCTCCATGGAGGAATACACGATGAAACGAAGAGGAAGGCTCCTCAGCTTATTGCTTGTCATCTGCCTTGCGGCGGGGATGATGCCGACCACGGCGTCTGCCGTCCGCAGAACTTCAGGAACGTCCCGGACTGCGGCGTCCCGGGCGGCGGGAACGAAGGGCGCAGTCCAGATCGTGAATACGGCAAATCCCACCGGCGGGATCAGGGGATATGACGATACGCAGAAGGATGAGCCGACAAAAGGCTATAATTATATTTATTATGGAATTAAAAACGGCGTCCCGTTAAAATGGCGGGTGCTGGACGTGAAGACAAACGGCGGAGCTTCCGGCGGGATCTTTTTGCTGTCGGAAGAGCTGCAGGGAGAGACGGCCTATGACGCTGCTTCTGGAGGCGGGAGCGCCGCATGGGACGGGAGCAGTGCGCAGGACTGGTGTAAGGCGTTTGCGGATCCTTCTGCGTCGGGGACCACCGGCAGTCCCTTTACCGACGGGGAGGCGGAAGCACTTCTGGCAGTGACCGGCGGCCTTCTGACGGATGAGAAGGTATTCTTCCTGTCCGAGGCGGAAGCAGGAAAACAGGATTATGGCTTGGATACGGATCAGTCCCGGGTTGCCGAGGACGGCGGCACGGCCAAGGGCTGGTGGCTTAGGACGCCCGGTACGGGAGCCGATGAGGCGAGGGCGGTCGGCGATGACGGAGCGATCGGTTCAAAGAAGGCGGATTCGGACCTTCAGGCCCGTCCTGCCTTTAATCTGAATATGGACAGGGTCCTTTTCACGGCCCCTGCCGGCGTGACGGCCAGGGAGGCGGACGGCTTGAAAAAGGTTTCGGAGGAAGCGCCTTCCGAATGGAGGCTGGTCCTTAAGGACGACGGCCGGAATGATTCCGGCGCAGGCACCGGCAACGGCTTTAAGGCGGAGCGGGCAGACGGGAGTACCGGCGCCGTTTCGGTCAATACGGGAGAGAAGGTAGAGGTTAAATACGAGAATGCGAAATCAGGGACGGATGAGTATATTTCTGCCATGATCGCAGACGGCAGCGGAAATATATTATATTACGGCCAGGTTTCGGCATGCGGGACGGCAGCCGAGGAGAACGGCACCGCAGAAATTACGGTTCCGGCAGACCTGGCAGAGGGCGATTATACGATCCGGATATTTAACGAGAAATATGCGGGCCCCGGACAGACCGGTTACGCAAGCGATATGAAAGGGATCGACATTAAGGTGACGGATACGATTCCTCCGGCCCTGACAGAGGAGGAGGTAAAGCGGATCAGCGATACGGAAGCGGAAATCACCTTTACCAGCAGTGAGGCGGGGAGCTATTATTATAAGGTGGTGGAGGAAGGCGCCGCCCCTCCTTCTTTCAGTGCGGCCGATCTGTCAGGAACCGGGACTTTGATTCCTGCGGATGCTTTGACGCAGACCTTTACGATTAACGGTCTGACCCTGGGAAAGGCATATGACGTTTATATTGTCGCAAAGGATGCCAAAGGGAATGCGAACAACACGGCCGCGGCTCCGCCTTTGAAGCTTACGGTTCCGATGCTTACGACTCCTGTTTATGAGATTTCCGTGGATCCGGGCCTTCTAAGCTTCCGGGCTTCGGAGGGCTACGCACAGCTTCCGGGTGAGAAGCTGACAGTTAAAAATACGGGCAACCAGAAGCTTACACTGGCACAGCCGGTTTCCTGGGCGAATTCCAATTATGAGATCGGAGCCCTTTCCAAAACGGAACTTGCTCCGGGAGAATCAGCGGAATTTACCGTCTCGCCGAAAACCGGGCTTCCTGTCGGAAGCTATCAGGAAAAGATCACGGTTTCCGGAAGCAGCGGCTCCAATACGGCGGAGAAAGAAGTCTCCCTGAATTTTGAGGTGAAGGCCAGGACGCCGGGAAAATACGTGATCACTGCCACTGCCGGGGAGGGCGGAAGCATAAGCCCCGGGAGCAGCACGGTGGATCCGGGGGCCGACCTGACGGTTACGATCACGCCCCTGGCAGACTATGCGATTGATACGGTCACGGTGGACGGCGCGGAAGTTGCAAAATCGAATCTTTCTGACCGGAATGAGTATACGTTTCGGAATATCCAGGCGGATCATACAATCCATGTGACCTTCCGGGCCGCAGATGACGGGCCGGCTCCGGCAGTGCGCACGCTGAAGGTAAGCGCCAGTCCGGAAGCAGGCGGAAAGGCGGAGGTTCCGGGCGGCGGTACCAGCGGAACCTTTGACGACGGTTCTGAGGTGATTGTCACGGCTGCAGCAAATGCCGGTTATCATTTTGTGCGCTGGACAGAAAATGACAGCCAGGTCAGCGACAGCGCAAGCTATAAATTTAATATTGCGGCGGACCGGAATCTGGTGGCCGTTTTTGCGGCGGATACGCCGGCGCCGGCCTCCCATACGGTGACGGTGAACAGCAGCTATGCCCAGACTTCGGGAGCGGGCACTTATGCGGCGGGAGCGACCGTTACCATCCAGGCCGGAGCCAGACAGAATTACCGGTTTGACGGCTGGACGACGGAGGACGGGGTTGCCTTTGCCAATGCGGCAAGTGCGACGACTACCTTTACCATGCCGGATAAAAATGTGACGGTTGCTGCAAAGTGGACTTACACGGGATCCTCCGGAACCGGCGGCGGGACGAACTCCGGGAATAACGGGACCACGTCAGGAAATAACAATACGAATTCCGGAGGAAGCGGAACGGTATCCGACGGGAAGGGCGGCACTTACACCGGAGACGATACGCCGACGGCCCTGTGGATGTCCGCACTTTGCACTTCCTTTGGCCTGATGGCGGCTTTGGGGATTTTGGGCTGGCGCAGGAGGAAGCCGGGCTCGGAGTTTGCGGGGCAGTGGATCGGGCTGACGGAAAAGGAATTCGGGCAGAAAAGAAAATAAAACAGAGTGGAAAAAGCTTCCTGCACGGACAACAGGACCGGATCCTGGATGTTTGTGCAGGAATTTTTTATTCCGGAGGAAACTTTTATTCCGGAGGAAACCTCGTTGTGATATAATAGAGTCCGTTGGAGGAAGTTAGTCTATGGGAAAGGCGCTTTACATTGCAGAAAAGCCAAGCGTCGCCCAGGAGTTTGCAAAGGCCCTGAAGGTGGGCGGCAGACGGGGCGACGGCTATGTGGAATCGGAGGATGCCATTGTGACCTGGTGCGTGGGGCATCTGGTGACCATGAGTTATCCGGAGGTTTACGATATTAAATATAAGCGGTGGAGTCTGGAGCCCCTGCCGTTCCTTCCGAAAAACTTCAAATATGAAGTGATCGGAAACGTAAAGAAGCAGTTTCAGATCGTAAAAGGGCTTCTCACCAGGGAGGATGTGGACGTCATTTACGTCTGTACCGACTCCGGACGGGAGGGCGAGTACATTTACCGGCTGGTGGAGCAGATGGCGGGGGTCCGGGGAAAACGGAGGCTCCGGGTGTGGATCGATTCTCAGACGGAGGACGAGATCCGAAAGGGGATCCGGGAGGCGAAGGATTTGAGCGCCTACGACAACCTGGCCGAATCGGCATATCTGAGGGCCAAGGAAGACTACCTGATGGGGATCAATTTTTCCAGGCTTCTGACCTTGAAATACGGGCACGTGATCTCCGGCTGCATGAATTCCAAACGGACGGTGGTCAGCGTAGGAAGGGTCATGACCTGCGTGCTGGGCATGGCGGTCCGGCGGGAACGGGAGATCCGGGAATTTGTGAAAACCCCTTTTTACCGGGTACTTGCCGCCGTTTCCTGCGAGGGAAAGACCTTTGACGCAGAATGGCGGGCCGTGGA
>CATJIW010000212.1 GCA_949740745.1 uncultured Lachnospiraceae bacterium
ATGCAACTGTTCTGGGAAGAATCGGGAATAAATGGTATTATCACATGTGGTTAGAAAATGGAACAGGTATATTCTGTTCTTGTGATTTGGACGGAAAAAATAATAAGACTATTGGAGAATTTTCACATTCGTTTTTTTGGAGGACATTGTTCTTTGATAATTCCTGTGTAGTTGTTACTAAAGATGATATTTTTGATGAAGAGACCTATGAATGGACAGGGACGATAAGCGGGATCTACCGTTATCACTTTGATACGGGAGAAGCGGAACTTCTTTGTTCAGAAAAAGAAACGGATGATCTTTCTTATGACGTATATGGGAGGTATAAAAATCAGCTTATCTATCAAGAAAAGATAGGAAAATCGTATAAATTAAGATTTATGGATTTGGAAACAAAAAAGATTACACAGCCTTTAGAAAATTATAATATATTTACAGGCATGGTAAGAGATAATTTTTTTGTGGGTAATGTCCGGGAGGAAGATGGTTATAAAGTTATAGAATTAAATTTGGATACTGGCGAATGCAAAACGGTTATGGAAAATTTGGAACATGCAGTGGATCTTTTCTGGGATTCTGACATAAAGATCATGACTTATTATGATAATTCTTCGGGGGAACCTCATTACGAGACATATCAATATTCAGAAAGCGGAGAAACGGTACTGGTGAGAGAAGGCGGGGAAGATTCCTGTCTGGATCCGATTGCGGCAGCAGGCGATCTGCTTGTGTGTAACTATGGCAGCTACGGGGATGGAGATCGGGATTTTTACCTGGCATCTATTAGTAAAGAGGATTTTTTGGCAGGGAAAAATAACTGGACGGTACTGGAATATTAGGGGACGGCAATAAGCAAAAGGTGTGGAAACAGGCCGGATATAACGATTTTCAATCGTTGGTGATGGAGTAATATTATAAAGGAATTTATTGAATGCTATACGTCTGAAAGGGGTTATATAAAACAATAATGAATACTCATAGGGATCGAATATAAAAATTGAATAACACAGATTGACACCAAAAGGTTTGGTATGATATTATTCTTAATAAGACGTGATACGTCTGATAAACAGGGACATAATATTTGACACAGAAGGGACCGGTTCATAGTGAAGAGACAAAAAAACAAGAAATGCTCTCTGAGTTCGGGGGAGACATTGATCATGAAAGTTATTTGGGATACCAGTGAGGAACTTGGCAGAGACATTACAGTTCCGGAATTGACCGAAGCGCTTTATCGGGTTTATGGGAAGGATTACAGCAGAACGGCTGTCGTTTCTTTTTTGGATAAGCTGGCCGAAAAGGGGTTTGTTGAGAGGTATCGGGAAGGGAAACCGTCTTATATTCGACCTTTGCAGGACGAAGAAGAATACAAAAGAAAAATGATTCTGGAGAACACCAATTTTTGGTTTCGGGGAAAAGTTTCAAATCTGGTGGCGGCGATTAACAGTGAGCAGAAAATCTCAAAAGAAGAAGCAGAGAAAATAAAGAGAATTCTGGATGGTGTGGACCATTAAGCTTACTTTTGCGGTTCTTCTTACTTCCTTAACAGGCAGTATGGTTTGCCGGAGTCGGGATTTTGGGGAGCTGGTATTTGTGGCAGTCAGTTCCATTATCGTGTGCGCCGCATCTGCAGGGATGGCAGGGCAGTACAAAAATTTCTATCAGGCTTCCGTGGTGGAAGAGGTAGAGAATATGGACATTATGGAACTGGAAGAGTTTGAGGAAGCACCCGGAACAGGCACTTCTGTGGAAGAGGAAGGGGAGCTTCAGGAGATGGCCCGGTCAGGAGCTATGTTTACATGGACTGTGAGTGGAAATGTGTTGAGAAAGACACCGGAGTTTGATGCAAAGGCGGGCGGGTGTATTAAAGTGACGGCTGCTGCTCCGGTGGATAAGTATGTAAATGTCGGTATCATCGAGCCGGATGGCACAAAGCGGTATGTCCGGGAAAAGGGTGATATATATCATGAGTTTGTATTAGATCAGACCGGAAAATACCGGGTGTTTGTGGAGAATAAAAATGCAGGAGCAGTGGATGTGGAAGGAAGCTATATTGTGAGATGAATTGGAAATTTTATATCACCGTCTATTATTATTATCTTTAAAATAATGTGGGTTCTTCCTCAATAAAAGGCTTGAGAGCATACACGAGTAACTTTTCAAGCATGAGGTTGGGAGATTTAGTGCAATTGGTAAGCTCAGGTTCTGCAACTCATACAATGTTTATATCTTCCCCGATATATGATAATTGGGCAAGTGATGATCCTTGGCAATATAAATATGATGTTGGGATTTGCCAAAATTCAACGAGTGCGGCCTCAAGGCAACGGAATGTTCCTTTAAGTACCAAGCCCAGTAATCGTGAATATATTCATATAGAAGGTTCATATAATTAAAATGAATGTAGATAAAAGAAAATATCTATTTTTGGTTATTGCTCTTGGCTTTAGTGGAATCATGTATTTGAGTATAAAACAAATAAATTTGGAGAAAAATAATTCTTATGTTGATAATTCAAGTGAAAAGAATATTCTTTTGGGATCGGAAGATAATGGGTATGTAAAAATGAATACAAAGCAATCCGAAAATGTAAATTTGGATAACACTGATTATACCTGGGAAAATGTAGATGAAAAGGCTGGTATTGAGCGGGTCATTGTGGACGACGGAGAGATAAGTATTCAACTGAAAAATTTGACAAAAGAGAATGTTCTTTTATTTGCACATTTGGAATACGTAAGGAGAGAAAATGGAAAAGAATTTTCACCGATCCGATTGGATTTTGAAGGATCAAAATTACAGGCTGGTAAAAGCGAAACCTTGACCTAGAATCCGCAAAAGCCACTGGGTAAAGCAGGAAGCCTTAAAATAAAAGAATTAATATTCCAAGATAGTAAGGATAATTATAAATCCGAATAACTAAAATAGGTGTATAAAAAGGATTGAAGCTGCCGTATTGATGATTAATCAGGAATGCGGTAGCTTCTTGTGTGATTTGAAGATGTTATATTTGGTCTGTTTTTAAGTAAATTTATTTCCTTCAGGTTAAGATTTTTGAAGTTCTAATGTAATAAAAATTTATAGAGAACACTCTTCGTAGTGACAATAAAGTGGCACAAAAATGGCGAAAACCAGCCGATGACTGGAAAAGCAAAACCTGCTATACTGGTATTATCCAAAAATGGATTTAGAGATTAAAGCAAATATAAATTTTTTGGCCACGTATATCATTACGTTGAAAAGTATATGAGAAACTTGAGCGTAATACTATGTGTACTAGTCAACAAAAACTGGACCAAATTTTAAAATTTTTTTTACATCAAAGATTGTTTTCTGGGCAATGCCATAGATTTCTTGATACATCCTTGTTTGGCCGGGTGGAGTGTATCAGGTATTCCGCGATTGTAAAGCCTGCCTGCGCACCGCTTATGCGGCTCCGGGCTTGACAATCACTCTATACCTGATATCTGGTGCCTAAGCCAAACAAGAAGGAGTCTATGCCGACAGGCATCAGCCCCCGGCACTAACACCTGTGGCAAAGTCCTTCGGCGCATAGGCCTCCCTGTACTGCTGCGGCGTAAAATATTTCAACGAATATGCAAGGCCGCTCAGGTATGTCATCCGGTCGCCCCTCCTGGATGAGAGAGCATGTGCAAGGATTTCGTTGTTCCAGAGATCCATGTACAACGTAAGCTCATAGTAAATACCCTTCACATAAAAAGATGTCATGTCACTGACAACGCACTGCAATGGCCTGTCAATCTGCATCTCGGTCATGTGCAGGTTCGGATATATCCTGAACGGGTTTCCGGGTTTCTTATATTTATAGTGTTTCGCCCCACTCTTCACTTCGGGCGTCTTACAGCATTTGTGCGCATAAGGATCCGACATGACAGTGCCTGTATCCGGACAGATTTTGGCGTTCAGCCACCTGTATCCATGAGAAGGACAGCGAAGATGGTATTCCTCGAACAGCACCAGATTGTTGAGCAATGCTTTCGTACGCTCTGCCGGGTGGGTGAGGGTATGCTTCCAGTTGTAGAAGCTGCTCCTCTGTATTCACATCTCCTCACAGAGGAGGCTGACAGCTCCAATATCACTTGATATTCCCGCTGTCGACAGGAAGATATTCCTTCTCCACACCACTTCCTTTCACTGAGCAGCCTTTTTTAAGCAGGCTTCGTTTATCCGTGCCATGACAAGGGCGTCAATGAGCTCTTCTTTTGACATGGATTCATACTCTTTGAGACTGGAATCCTTCGGATCCTCAGCAGGCTGTGTGACGCTCCCGGTTTTCTTCCTGCGTGTTCCGGGCGGAAGTCCCGTTTCGGCACGGTAAAGGCGAAGATAGCCTTTTACACTGGATGGTGCTGCTTGCCCACAGATGATGTTTCCTTTGTACATAGATTATAACATCGTGTCCAGTTTTTGCACCCCTGTGTCCAGTTTTAGTTTACCACTTCATCCATGAGGAAGAAGGACGAACTTACAAAAGTATTACCGCTGAGTATGGCATATCAAAAGCCAGTATCTCCAAGTGAGGCAGTGAATTCAGAAAAGAATGCCAAGCGAAAGCCCAAACCGATCCTGATGCTCCGAATGCAATGGAACTTATGAAG
>CATJIW010000213.1 GCA_949740745.1 uncultured Lachnospiraceae bacterium
TCCTGATGTACGGCAATCAGGCAGGGAACTCCCTTGCCGGCCTGGTACTCGCTTCTCACCGTATGGCCCGGTCCCTTGGGAGCGATCATGGACACGTCCACATCCTTCGGAGGCACGATCTGTCCGAAATGGATCGCAAAGCCATGGGCGAACATCAGCATGTTGCCGGGCTCCAGATTGGGCTCGATGGACTCCTTGTACATCTTCGCCTGCTTCTCGTCATTGATCAGAATCATGATAATGTCGGCCTTCTTTGCCGCCTCGGCCGCCGTATATACCTCAAATCCCTGAGCCTCCGCCTTCGCCCAGGATCTGCTTCCCTCGTAAAGGCCGATGATTACGCGGCATCCGGACTCCTTCGCATTAAGCGCATGGGCATGTCCCTGGCTTCCGTAACCGATCACCGCAATGGTCTTTCCTTCCAGCAACGATAAATTACAATCCTCCTGATAATAAATCTTCGCCATCATTCATTCCTCCATGAATATTGTAATAAAAGTTTAATCTATGGGTGATACGGCGCCTCTCTCAAGACCCGTAAGACCTGTTCTCGCCATCTCCCGGACCGTAAAGCCCTGGATCAGACGCAGGAACGCATCCACCTTCGCCTGATTTCCCGTAAGCTCGATGATCAGGGAATCCTCCGCCACGTCAATGACCTTCGCACGGAATATATTCACGATCGACAGAAGCTGATCCCGCTCTTCCGGCGCCGTCTCTACCTTCAGCAGCACCAGCTCTCTGCATACGGAGGTAGTATGGGATTTTAATTCCCTGATCTCAATGACGTCCACCAGCTTGTCCAGCTGCTTCAGAATCTGCTCCAGAATCTCGTCGTCTCCCCTGGCCACCACGGTCATCCTGGAATAAGCCGGATTCTCCGTCTCCCCCACGGTCAGACTGTCAATATTGTAACCCCTGCGGCTGAAAAGCCCGGAAATCCTGCTTAAAACGCCGGGTGTATTTTCCATTAAAAGCGAGAATACTGCTCTTCTCATAAGCGTCCTCCTTCCGAAATTATGTCTTTCAACGGATTATTCCCATAATAGCACACCATTTTCGGAATTTCAATCGTTGTTCCCCTTTTTTTGTTATATTCCCCCCGCATTTCCATACCTATTAGTTATGGCTTTTATTCGCAGCGCACATACTGTCCCGAAAGGTTTCCGCCTCCCGCTTAATACTGCAGTGCCTACCAGTTACTTTTCCCTGCAGGAAAATCCTCTTACCTGCCGCCGGACTCCGATCATAGCGGTCTATGATGACTCCATTTCCACTCTATGAGCCTGATTTCCTCTGAGTCTGCCAGACGGCATACCAGAAAATGTTCCGCCATCTGAGCGCTGGACAAAAATGTGTCCCCGAAAGGCTTTGTCACTTCCTTCGTCTCCAGGTTCAACTGTTTTAAGACATTGTTCTTTCCTTCCCATTCCGAATAAAACAGACTTTCCCCATACTTTCCACACAGCTGATAAGCCGGCCTGTTTTCCGTCTCCCTTTCCGGGCACAGCTCCTCCCATTCTCCGGTATCCAGATGAAACCCATAGATCCCGCTGGTATTGCCCGTCACCCCGCCTGCTTCCTCATCAAACTCTGCCTCCCAGGTGTCCAGCACGCACATCTGGTCATAAAACAGGATGATGCCGGTTCCCCTTGAATAAGGAAACGAACCAATGATCCTGTCATTCCCCCCGTCCAGGTCACAGGAATGAAAGCCGCCCTCGCCCTCCCGCCATTCTGCGACATGGTAATACCATCTGTCCCCGATCCGCCCGATATAGCCCGCACATTCTCTCAGAAAAACTTCAGCAGCATATGCCGTCCCGAAATTGCGCACGGCTGGAGACTATAAAAGAAATGCATAATCCCCTGTTTTCTGCACATACTGGTACTGCCTGACACAGATACCGGCAAGTCACGGCATCTGGTGTCTGTGTCGGAGCAGATCCTCAAATCATAAAACAGCGAGGTGGAATTTATGAAGAACTCCAGTGATTCCCTGACAGGAAAGCCCAAGAACAACATTCCCGGAGATCATTTCGAGGAGCCGGACCAGGCCATCCGCCAGTTCTCCGACTACACGGAAAATGACCGTCCCGTCCCCGACAACAATCCCTTCTGGGAAAACGGCCATAACCCCTTAAGCTCGAAGGGAAACTAATTTGTTAGTTTTTTATCAGTCCGAAAGAAATCCCTAATAATCTTCACGCTTTTTTTAGAAATCATACAAACTCTTGTCACAATTACCCGGTATACTAGAACCATCAAATGAAGTTGACAGCAAATAAAGCGCGCAACCGCCGTCAGCTTCGCCAAACAACAATTACCATTTATATAGATTGTCTTTTTCATACTCGGCCGGTGCAAACCGCATCGGCCACTCCTCTTTTTCAACCTTTATAATTTTTCGCAATGCAAAAGCCCCCGGAAACGGGGGCTTTTGTCTGGTCTGTTTTCCTATTTGATCACCTTGATCCAGCCTTCCGGTGCCTCGATGCGTCCCATCTGGATGCCGGTCAATGTGTCGTAGAGCTTCCTGGTCACAGGGCCCATTTCCGTCATGCCGCTGGGCAGGCAGATTTCTTTTCCGTGATCCACGATCTTGCCCACGGGAGAGATCACCGCCGCCGTGCCGCAGAGGCCGCACTCTGCGAAATCCTTCACCTCGTCAAGGAACACTTCGCGCTCTTCCACTTCCAGTCCCAGATATTCCTTCGCCACATGGACCAGGGAACGGCGGGTGATGGAGGGCAGGATGCTTCCGGACTTAGGAGTCACCACCTTGTTGTCCTTCGTCACGAACAGGAAATTGGCTCCGCCGGTCTCTTCCACCTTCGTCCTGGTTTTCGGATCCAGATACATATTCTCATCGTAGCCCTCCCTGTGGGCGGACATAATGGCATAAAGGCTCATGGCATAGTTAAGGCCCGCCTTGATGTGGCCGGTTCCGTTGGGGGCCGCACGGTCAAAATCACTGACCCGGATGGTGAGGGGCTTCACGCCGCCCTTGAAGTAAGGGCCCACCGGCGTGCAGAACACCCGGAATTCAAACTCGTCTGCAGGCTTCACGCCGATAACTGCGTTCTTTCCATACATATAGGGCCGCAGGTACAGGGTCGCTCCGGAGCCGAAGGGGGGCACGTAGGCCTCATTGGCCGCCACCACCTGAACCACTGCGTCGATAAAACGCTCTTTCGGAAACACGGGCATCTCCAGACGCTCTGCGGAAGCTTCCATCCTCTCTGCGTTTAAATCGGGTCGGAAGGTCACAATGTGTCCGTCCTCCGTGGTGTATGCCTTCAGGCCCTCAAAGCAGGTCTGCGCATACTGGAGCACGCAGGCGCATTCGCTCATGGTCACGCTGGCGTCAGAGATCAGCGCCCCCTCGTCCCATGCGCCGTCTTTAAAATTGGAGACAAACCGCTTGTCTGTTTCCATGTAGGAAAATCCGAGATTTCCCCAGTCGATGTTCTTCTTTTCCATCACTCTCAGTCTCCATTCTGCTGTTTTTTGTCATTAAGTATACATCAACCAAAAATGATTTTCAATCCTCTTTCCCATAAGTTTCCTCATTTTTGTTTTGCCTTGTAAGACGGAGGAACACCGCCGGTCTTCATCGCAAAACACGCTCCCGCTCTCAAAAGCTCGCAGCGGTACTAAGAGACTCCCCGCGCTTCCGCCTGGGACTCTCTAAGTACCGGCGGCTTTCGAACGGTTTTGCTCACGAAGATCGGCGGTGTTCCTCCTGACTTTCAGGTAATAAGCGTTTGCGAAGCTCAAAAATTCATTGAATATTCTGGCAGTATTTCCGGGAAAAGCCCTCTGCGCCGTGGAAGCAAGACCAGAGAAGACAGGAGGGACCTTTTCCCGAGTGACTTCTCTGGTTCCGGGCTTGCCGGAACGCCTGGCACAGCAGGCTTCGAACGGACCTGCTGCCAGAATATTCCTACAATTTCATGTCTCGCAAACGCATGTTCAAATAATAAAATAAGAAAACCTATGGGAAAAGAGGCGTCTCTACCTGGACAGGAGGATCCGGTCGTTGTCGAGGGCCCGGCCGGCGCTGTCCCGGAAACGTGTTAAGAGCCCGTCAACGGTCATGCCGTCCCGCTCCTTACCGGAAATGTCCAGGACGATCTTCCCGTCCGCCATCATAAAGGTCCTGTTTCCCACGTCAAGGGCCTGGCTCATGTTGTGGGTCACCATCATGCAGGTGATCCGGTTGGAGGAAACGACCTCCTTTGTCAGCGCCAGAATCTTTTCCGCCGCCCCCGGATCCAGGGCCGCCGTATGCTCATCCAGAAGCAGAAGCTTCGGAGGCACGATGGTCGACATAAGAAGAGTTAACGCCTGCCTCTGTCCGCCGGAGAGCAGGCCCACCGGCTGGCTCATCCGATCCTCCAGCCCCATATCAAGAAGCGCAAGCCTTTCCCGGAAAAACGCCCGGTCTTTTTTGGAAATGCGGCTGAAGGGGGCGGCGCCCTTCGACGTGCGCAGATAGGCCAGAGCCAGGTTTTCCTCAATGGTCATATGGGGCGCCGTACCCCGGAGAGGATCCTGGAACAGCCGCCCGATCATACGGCTCCGCTTATACTCCGGCAGGAAGGTAATGTCCCTTCCGGCCAGGGCGATGGAGCCCTTGTCTGCATAAAAGCTTCCGGCCACCGCGCCGAAGAGGGTGGACTTTCCCGCCCCGTTGGAACCGACGATCGTGACGAAATCCCCCGGCTCCAGATGAAGGGACAGACCCGAAAGCGCCTTCTTCTCGTTGACCGTCCCCGGATTAAAGGTTTTCGATATGGATTCGATCCGAAGCATACTAACGTCCCCCTTTCTTTCTGGAAGCCGTCCATATGCGCTTTCTCAAGGCAGCATATGCCTTGAGGGACGGCATGGCGATGGCAAGAGCCACGACGATGGCAGTCACAAGCTTCAGGCATTCAATAGGGACAATCTTGGTCTTCAGGACGACGGCATAGATAAACCGGTAAACGACGCTTCCGACCACCACGGACAGGACGCCCCGCTTCACAGATCCGCGGCCGATGACCGTCTCGCCGATGATCAGGCAGGCCAGCCCCACCACCACGATCCCGGTGCCTCCGTTAATGTCCGCCGACTTCTGGAGCTGCCCCACCACGGCCCCCGAAAGAGCCGTCAGGGCATTGGAGATGCACAGGCCGACCGTCACCGTGAGCACCGGATTGACCGAAGAGGCCCGCACCATGTCCCTGTTGTCCCCGGTAGCGCGGATGGAAAGCCCCAGCCTGGTTCCCAAAAACCAGATTAAAAACAGGCCGGCCGCCGCAACCATGACTGCCGCCAGCACGAATTCATACCATCCGCCTCCGATTCCTGTCTGTTTAAACAGGCTGAAAATCGTCTCCTGCTTCAGCAGGTTCACATTGGAGCTCCACCCCATGGCCATCAGATTGACCGTGTAAAGGCCCGTGTTGGTGACGATGCCCGCCAGGATGGACGGAACACCCATTTTTGTCTGGAGAAAAGCCGTGACAAAGCCGGCCGCCGCCCCTGCCGCCATGGCCGCAGGGACTGCCAGGAACGGGTGCCCCGCCGCCGCCAGTGAAACCGACACGGCCATTCCCAGTACAAAGCTCCCGTCCGTAGTAAGATCCGCAATATCCAGCACCCGGTAGCTTAAAAACAGGGCCATGGACACCAGCGCATACAGGAAGCCCAGCTCCAGAGCCGTCTGAGTGATAAAAATCATGAGAGTCCTCCTTCATAGACCGATAGTTCTCCGGCCGTCCCTCTTCGGCGGCCCCTGCCAAAGCCCCTTATTCCTCCGTGGTCTGAACCTCCACCAGCTCTCCCAGGTCACTGAATATGGAATAGTCGATCTTAAGGCCCTCGGCCGTTTCCGTGTTGACAGTGATAACGCCGCCGTCCATCTTATAATAGTCCTCCATTCCTTCCATTCCTTCCGTCACCGCCTCGTAAGCCAGATCCGCCGTTCTCGTCCCAAGATCCGTATAATTGACGCCGCAGGTAATGAAGGCTCCGTTCCGCACAAAGGAATCTGCCCCGGTGTAATGAGGAATGCCGGCGTCGATCAGGGTATCCGCAATGGCCAGCTCCGCCGACATAATTACGTTGTCGGTGGGCGTAAAGACCGCATCTACCTCCTCCGACACCAGAACGCTGGCCGCCGCAATGACCTCGTCATTGGTGTTGGCCGTTGCCTCCGTATAAGGGATCTGCTTTGCGTCCAGGTAAGCCTTAGCCTCGGCTATGGGCGCAGCGGAATTGGCCTCCGACAGAGAATACAAAAGCCCCACCTTCCTGATGTCCGGATTCTGCTTAAGCATCATATCCATGATAAATTCTGTGTTCAGCGCATCGCTGGTTCCCCGGACATAGTCAATGCCGGTTACCTCGGCCTCTTCCGGATCGGAGATGGCCGCATAGACCACCGGCGTCTTCGTCTCCTCGGCGCAGACCGTCATCACCTGGGCCGCCAGCGTGGCGACGGGAATAATCACGTCCACCTCGTCCGCAACTGCCTGGTCGCCGATCTGCTTCAGGGTATTCTGCTCGCCCTGCCCGGAATAAATTTCATACTCAATGACAATGCCGTGGTCCTGCGCAAGCCTGTCAAACTCCGCCGCAACCGCATCCGCAATCTCGTCCAAAGACGCATGGTCCATCTGCTTCACGATGGCGACCTTCAAGTCCTTCTTCTCTCCGCTTTCTCCGCCGGCCGCCTTCGTTGTCTCTGCTCCGTCTGTCCCGTCTGCGTTCTCCGCTTCCGTCCCTCCGGCCGTCTCTTCCTTTTTCGTCTCCGTCCCCTTTTCGCCGCCTCCGCAGGCAAGCAGGGAAAAACTCATGGCGATGGCTGCTGTCATAGCGATCACTTTTCTAACCAGGTTGTGTTTTCTCATGATGATGTCCTCCTATTTACTATGAACAATATTTTCTTTCGGGCGGCAGATGGCCTTTTCGTCTCGCCAATACGAAAAGGATATAAAGATACGGACCAGACAGGGAACCTTTTCCCCTGCCCGCTGCGCAGAATGCATGCGGCCTCATACCGCATACTTTTCTTTCGAATCTCCGCGCATAAAAATAAGCCCCTGCCCCTGCACATGGGACAAAAGCTTCCTGCTCCTGCGATACCACCCAAATTGACGTCATACGTCCACTCGCTCTCACGTACCATCCATACGCGTCCCGATGGATAACGGGTGGGATGCCCGTCGGCCCCTACTCGGCTTCCGCCGGAAACCCTCTGGTCATCCGCCGCCTTTCGGTCCGCCCTCCGAAGTCCATTCACCGACTACTCCCGGCCCCGCTCGCACCAACCGGGGCTCTCTGTACGTTCATATACCGGATACTTCTCTCCGTCACAGGTTTGAATTATTCAGTTCCACTTTATTATAATGAACCGGTTGAGATTTGTCAAGCCCGGAAAAAATCCCGGCTGCCGCCAGACCGGCCCTCCTGCAGCAGCCGGCAAAATCCACACGCAAATTCTGCCGGCATTTTATCATACAATTATATATTTCTAATTCTGATCAATCAGATAAGCCGTTATCTGCGGCACTGTGTTTTTTCCCACAAGGGTATCATAGGTTTTCATATCCGTGAAATCACCGTAGACGGTGACGCTGTCTCCTTCTAAAAAACGGACATCTCTGTTTTCCGCTTCCCTGGCATAGGAAACATACACATAATTATCGCCGGAGCGAAGCAAATATACCGGCTCTCTGGCATCTCCGCCTTCTTCTATGACTTGAAAGATCTTGCCGCTAAAGCTGCATTCCTGCTTCTCAGCGTCGGAGCCCACTGGTATTCTTGATACTGCCTCATAATCCAGTTCCGGACATCCGGCTTTGTAAGAGGCATGAAATTCCTCCAGCGGCATTTCATCAATTTTTTCTGCCGTAATAAATTGCGGCCACAGGACAGCGCTTCTTAAAATGCTCTGGGAAATCCTGAGCACGTCTCCATTTTTTAAGCCCTCCGGAACGTGTTCCTCCAAATACTCCTTTTCCTCCTCCATAGCATGAAAAGCCAATACCTGATATCCTCCGTCATGCTCAAAAAATAAATTGAAATCAATGGCAGAAGCACTCACGGATACGTCATCCACGATTCCATCTATATAGACGGTCTGGTTATCACATGCGCCGGACACAATGTCACTCCATGTGACGACGGGCATATCCCCGGAAACAGCCATGCTCCCATAATTAACCAGTGGCCGCCCAAGCTCTTCATCTGAAAAATCAACACCGTCGACACAGGCCGTCAAATCAAACCATTCATAATGCCTGCCCTCTCCGCTGGAAAAGTTTACGGTAACGCCCTTGTCCACGACCACCTGATTCAGGTAATAGTAGGGGTCGGAATTTTCCAGCCCGCAGCTGCCCAGAAATGCTTCGGCCGCCGCATAAAATTCTCGTCTCGCATTGGAGTTCGGCGTCTCTGCACAGGATATTTTTACTCCCACGATATCCTGGCTGCCCGGCTCAGAAAAGCAATACAGCCAGGTGGATGCGGCATCATAGGCAATGCCGACTTTAATTCCCTGTACGGAAAACTTTGCCGTTTCCTTCGGTTCCAAAATCGTAACCGTCTCTCCCAGCTCCTGAAGCTTATCGCTCAACTCGTCAATGCTGCAGGGAAACGCCCGCATATACTCTTCTGACGCCTCCGTCGCCGGCATCTCCGTTTCCAATAATTCCCTGCCGGCAGATGCTTCTGCCGTTTCCGCCCTCTCCGATGACTGCTCCGCCCCGGAAGAAGGGGAGTCCGCATTGTTTCCTCCTCCGCAGGCCGTCAGCGACACGCAAACAGCCACCGATAACATCACAGCAACAGCACTCTTTCTCATATTTCCTCCTTTGTCCAGGAAAAATCCCAATAAAAAAGACAAAAATCCACGTTCCATAAAAAATTATTTTTCTCTTGCATTTTTTCCCACTTTCCGTTATACTGTTTTTTGTAGCGGAGACATAGCTCAGCTGGGAGAGCGTCTGCTTGACGTGTAGAAGGTCGCAGGTTCGAGCCCTGTTGTCTCCA
>CATJIW010000214.1 GCA_949740745.1 uncultured Lachnospiraceae bacterium
AGAGTCCAGTGCCTTACCATTTGGCGATAGCCCATCGATGCATCTCTGCAACGAAATATAGTATACACGAAAGTCTCTGATTTGGCAAGCCCTTTTTTTGATTTTTTTTAATTTTTTTCAGGAAAAATCCCGTAAATGTCTGATCGGAGGCTTTGGCCCCTCGGACCGCAGGTTACCGGACAGAAATCACCTTGTAATCCTGATCCTCCACCGTCTTCTTTAAGACCTCGTCATCCAGCGCCTCGTTCAGCGTGACCACCGCAGTGCCCGCCTCATGGCTTACCTCCGCCCCCGCCACTGCCGGAAGGGCTTCCAGGCATTTCTTTACCCTCGCCTCGCAGTGCCCGCACATCATCCCTTCGATCTTCATTGTCTTAACCATGACTTTCTTCTCCTTTTCCTTTTTCATTTTTATTTTTTTATCTCCGGCCCCGTTCCGGATGTTGAAAAAATTCAGCCGGAGGGCATTGGATACCACACAGAAGCTGGACAGGCTCATGGCCGCCGCGCCGAACATGGGATTTAATTTCCATCCAAAAATCGGGATCCAGACACCGGCCGCCAGCGGGATGCCAATCACGTTATAGAAAAACGCCCAGAACAGATTTTCATGGATGTTCCTCAGGGTTGCCCGGCTCAGGCGGATGGCCGCCGGCACATCGCTAAGCCGGCTTTTCATCAATACCACGTCCGCCGCATCAATGGCAATATCGGTGCCTGCGCCGATGGCAATGCCGATGTCCGCCCTGGTAAGGGCCGGGGCGTCATTGATACCGTCTCCGACCATGACCACCCTGCCCTGCTCTTTTAAAGAACGGATCACGCTCTCCTTCCCGTCGGGAAGGACCCCTGCGATCACCTGGTCCACTCCTGCCTGCCTGCCGATGGCCTTCGCCGTCCGCTCATTATCCCCGGTCAGCATGACCACCCGGATCCCCATGTTCTGAAGCTCCTTCACCGCTCCAGGGCTGTCCTCCTTAATCACGTCGGCCACGGCGATGATGCCCAGAAGCCTTCCTGCCTTCATAAAGAGCAGCGGCGTCTTCCCCTCTTCTGCCAGCGCCTCCGCCTGTCTTTTCATGTCCTCCGGCACCCCGCCCCTGCTTCCGATATAACGCATGCTTCCGCCAAGGACTTCTTCTCCCCCCAGTATAGCAGAAAGGCCGTTGCCGGGTAAAGCCTGAAAATCCGAAACTTCTTTCGCCTGCAGGTTCCGTTCCCCGGCCAGAACAAGCACCGCCTTCGCCAGCGGATGCTCGCTCTTTGCCTCCAGGGCGCAGGCCGCCTCAAGAAGCTCCGTCTCCGCAATGCCCTCAGCCGGAAGGAGGTCGGTAGCCCTCGGCTCCCCGCTTGTAATGGTGCCTGTTTTATCCAGAGCCACAATCTGCGCCTTCCCCGTCTCCTCCAGGGAAACAGCCGTCTTGAATAAGATCCCGTGCCTTGCTCCCATACCGTTCCCGACCATGATCGCCACCGGCGTGGCAAGCCCCAGGGCGCAGGGGCAGCTAATGACCAGAACCGAAATCCCGCGGGCCAGGGCATAGCCAAAGGTCTGCCCCGCAAAAAGCCAGACCAGGGTGGTCAGGACGGCGAGGGCAATGACCGCGGGAACAAAGATCCCCGATACCCTGTCAGCCACCTTGGCAATGGGCGCCTTCGTCGCCGCCGCATCGCTGACCATGCGGATGATCTGAGAAAGGGTAGTATCTTCACCCACTCTGGAGGCTTCACATTTAAGAAAGCCGGACTGGTTCACCGTGGCCGCCGACACCGGGTCTCCCGGTGCCTTGTCTACGGGAATGCTCTCTCCCGTGAGGGCCGATTCATTTACCGCACTGATTCCTTCCGTTACAATGCCGTCCACCGGAATGTTCTCTCCGGGCCGCACCACAAACAGGTCCCCTTTTTTTACCTGGGCTGCCGGAACCGTCACCTCTGTCCCGCCTCTTATGACCGTAGCCGTTTTGGGGGCAAGCTTCATCAGGCTCTTTAATGCGTCCGTGGTCTTTCCCTTGGAACGGGCCTCCAACATCTTTCCCACGGTAATGAGAGCCAGGATCATGGCAGCCGATTCAAAGTAAAACTCATGCATATAGCTCATGACTCCTGCCATGTCTCCCCTCATCTGGGCATCTGTCATGGCAAAAAGCGCATAGGTGCTGTAAACAAAGGACGCGCCGGCCCCCAGCGCCACCAGCGTATCCATATTGGGAGAGCCGTGCAGCAGGCTTTTGCATCCGCTGATAAAGAACTTCTGGTTGATCACCATGACGATCACCGTCAAAAGCAGCTGCAAAAGTCCCATGGCCACATGGTTTTCCGCCAGAAACGCCGGAGCCGGCCATCCCCACATCATATGTCCCATGGAAAAATACATAAGTACGATCAGAAAGCCCACCGAGGCAGCCAGACGCTGCTTTAATACCGGCGTTTCCCGGTCCTTTAAGGCGTCCTCCCCTCCGGCTCCGGGGACCTCTCCTGCCGAAGCGCCGTTCTCCGGGCCGCTTCCTGCCCCCTTGACCGCCGCACCGTAGCCGGCCTGTTCTACGGCTCTGATGATATCGGAAGCCTCCGCCGTTCCCTCCACTCCCATGGAATTAGTCAGCAGGCTTACGGAACAGGAAGAAACGCCCTCCACCTTTGACACGGCTTTTTCTACTCTTGCGCTGCAGGCTGCGCAGCTCATTCCCGTCACTGTATATTGCTCCATCTCTCATTCCCTCCACAAGCCGGATTTTCAAATTCTTCCAAAGGATCCCTGTTTCTTCCCTTATCATATACCCCCGTATGGTATATGTCAAGTACTTTTTAAATGTCTCTTTCCATCTTCTCCAACCTGTGGTATACTTTTTAAACGTGAGGGGGAGATCGACCATGAATGCCAATGGAAAAAACAAAAATAAAACCGTTTCAGTTCATCTTTTATACACGCTGTTTTTCGTTGCCGCAGGCAATTTTCTGTATGCGCTGACAGTTAAGCTGTTCCTGCTTCCCGCAGGGCTTGCCACGGGAGGGACCACGGGCATCGCCCTGGCCGTCCATCACCTGTCCGGCTTTTCCGTTTCCCTTTTTATCCTGGGCTTTAACGTCCTGATGCTGATCCTGGGCTTTGTCTGCCTGGGCCGGCAGTTCGCCCTGACAACCATTCTGAGTACCTTCTTTTATCCGCTGGCCCTCGGCTTTCTGGACTGGCTGTTAAAGGATCTGACACTCACAGAGGACCTGCTTCTGTGCACCGTGTTTTCCGGCCTTGGGATCGGACTTTCTCTCAGCATCGTGATCCGTGCGGGAGCCTCCACGGGAGGAATGGACATCCCGCCTCTGATTTTAAACAAATATTTCAGATTCCCGGTCTCCATGGGGCTCTATCTTTTTGACGTCCTCATCCTTTTGGGACAGGCGGTCTTTCACCGCCCGGAGGAGATCCTCTACGGCATCCTTCTGGTGCTGATCTATACTGCAGTCGTAGACAAAATGCTGTTTATCGGCGCCTCCAAGATCGAGGTAAAGATCATCAGCGAAAAATCCGACGACATCCGGGAGGAAATCCTGCAGCAGCTTGACCGAGGCGTTACCATGCTCTCCGGCGAGGGCGGCTACCTCCATTTCAGCACCCAGATCATTATGACCGTCGTCTCCGGCAGAGAGCTTCCCAAGGTGGAAAAGCTGGCCCGCTCCATCGACCCGGAATGCTTCACAGTCATCACCAGGGTCAACGAAGTCAGCGGACGGGGATTTTCTTTGAAGAAAGAATATAAATAAGCTTCCCGGATTTTCTTTATTAATATGCACCGTTTACAGAAGAATACCCGCCCTTTTTCCGACAGAGCCGCGGCCGGAGGGGGCGGGGAAATTTTTCCGGTATCTCAGAGGTGAAACGCCGAATTTTTCCCGGAACCGCTTTACAAAATAACTGGTATCCGCAAACCCGCAGGCAAAGCAGATTTCCGTGACATTCTGCTCCGTCCCCGCAAGGAGGTCGGCGGCCTTTGCCAAACGGTAATCATTGAGATAAGCCATGGGACTGACTCCCGCATACTGTTTGAAACACCGAAAGGCCTCGCTCCTGCTCACATTTGCCGCTCCGATCAGATCCTCTACCGTGACCCGTTCGTGAAAATGCTCATGGATGTAGGAGAGGATTTTTTTCACGCCCCCATTATGGGATTTAGGCCGCCCTTTCGGCAGCTCCCGCTCCAGGTACACTGCCGTGCGGCGCCAAATTTCACTTAAAAGAGACAGGCAGCAAAGCTCATACCCGTACTCAGCCTTGTCCAGCCCGGCGAGCGCCCGAAGCCCCTCTGCCACTGCCTTTCCCGCCCCGGCTCCGGCATCCCACTTGAATCCGTCCGTCTTCTGCCCAAAATATTTAAAAAAAGCGGAACCGGCATATCCCTTTGTAAACAATTCCTCCTGAAAGGTCACAGCCAGCACTTTGGCAGCTTCCGTATTCTCCCTCTGCTTCGCCATATGCAGAATACCAGAATTGATAAAAAGGCATTCTCCCTCCTCCAGCGGAATCCGCACTCCCTCCAGATAAAAGTCCACGGCCCCGCACAGAACCAGATTAAACTCAAAATCCCTGTGCCAATGGCAGTTTAACGTATGGTCCGCCAGCCGCCCATAATCATCCAGAAAAATTTCCAGCGGAAATGACAGGTTCTCATATCGAATGCTTTCTTTCAAATCCCCGTCCACCACCACCTGATAGGTTTCCATATACGCCTCCCCCTCCCTTCCTCAGCTTCCATCATATCCCTCTTATTGATACTATTCTTATATAATTTCGGATTTTTATTATATAACATAAGGAAAATCCGTATTATAATTACATCTCGAAATCTGGATACTCAAAAGCAGAAATCTGGACGGCACAGGAGGCTTTTACCATGGATACAGGAAAAAACATGACAATCGGAAAACCCGGAAGGCTCATTCTCCGCTTCGCCCTTCCCTTAATCATCGGAAACCTGGGGCAGCAGTTTTACATGATCGTGGATTCCATCATCGTAGGACAGGGCGTCGGCGTAAAGGGCCTCGCCGCCGTGGGAGCCACCGACTGGACCTACTGGCTGTTTCTCTGGACAATCCAGGCGCTGACCCAGGGCTTCTCCATCCCCATCGCCCAGCGGTACGGCATGAAAGATTTCAAGGGCCTCAAAAAAGCCCTCTCCATGTCCCTCATTCTCTGCGGAGTCATGGGACTTGCGCTGACGGCCCTGGGACTTGGCAGCATCCTTCCGCTTTTACATATCCTGAAGACCCCGGCGGACATCTATAACGGCGCCGCCTCCTACCTGCAGATCATGTTCGGCGGCCTGACAGCCGTCATGGCCTACAACATGGCCTCCGCCATTCTCCGGGCTTTCGGAGACGGGAGGACCCCGTTAATCGCCATGGCCATCGCCGCCATCACCAATATCGCCCTCGACCTTTTATTTGTGATGGCATTTGGCTTCGGTATCGCCGGGGCCGCCGCCGCCACGGTAATCGCCCAGACCGTCGCCTTCGGCTATTGCCTGTTCTTCCTGATAAAACATGGAATTTTTAAATTCAGGCAGGAAGACTGGCGATTGGAGAAAGAAACTCTCCGTTCTCTCTGCGTCAGCGGATGCTCCCTGGCCTTCACCCACATTCTGATCGCAGTGGGGGGAATGATCCTCCAGTCTGCGATCAATTTCCAGGGGGCCGTATTTATCGCCGCCTTCACCGCCGCCAACAAGCTTCTCGGACTGCTGGAAAGCTCTGCCATTTCCCTGGGCTATTCTGTCACCACCTACGCAGCCCAAAACTGGGGCGCAGGGCTTTATGACCGGTTAAAAAAAGGACTGAAATCCGCCCTCTTCATTGCCCTCGGACTTTCCCTTTTGATTACTGCCGTCATGATCTTCGCAGGGAAACCGATTTTAAGCCTTTTTATCAACGCTGCGGACAAAAAAGCAGCAGAGGTCCTTGATATCGCCTACCGCTGCCTGTTCCTCATGAGCTGCTTTTTGAGCTTTTTATACCTGCTCCACATCCTGCGCAATGCCCTGCAGGGAATCGGCTGCGGCCTCGCCACCATCCTCTCCGGAGCCGCAGAATTTGCCGTGAGGGTTTCCTCTGCCCTGTACTTTTCCAAACGGTTCGGCGAAACGGCCCTCCTGTTCACCGAGCCCTCCGCCTGGATCGCAGCCGCCGCAGTCCTGGCGGTAATGGGCGGGCGGCGCTTCCGGCGGCTGTAAATCAGCCGCCAATCATCTCCATGGCCGCAATCATCCGCAGTTTCTCAGGTTCGATCAAATCTTTCCCATAGGCGTCCATAAAACGATTTGTGTACCTGGCCGTTCCAAGATTATAATTCAGTGTCCAGATCCCCCATACTACATCTATGTGCCGGTCTCCGATTCCACCGCAGCCAAGATCAATATAACCGGAAAAATTCCAATGATTCAGAATGATATTGGGCAGACAGTAATCGCCATGAAGAAGAACTTCCCTTTTTAACAATGGGATCCCCTCTTCCGCTGCACGTTTTGCATCCAAAAAGGAATCGAATTCCCAAATCCCCTGGAATAGCTCAGACTCATAGCTGTTCTTATCAAATCCACATTTTACCGTTTCCGTGTATGTCAGGATTCTGTCCTGCACCGGACAATCTTTCCCGTCTATTTCATGCAATTTTCGGAGCAGCAAGGCTATGGCATCACATAGCCTCTCAGGTTTTGCCAGATAATCCGGATATGTACAATCTTCCCCTTGAATTTTCCTGCTTAACAGATAATCTTTTCCGTGCAGTGAATCATAATACAGCACTTCCCCCGATAGCTTCCGAGAATGCATATATCCAGTCATCAACGCTTCTGTTTTTAACGTCCCTTCAGCAGCCTCTTTCAAAAAATAACCGTCGCCCTTATCGATAAAAATCACTCTGGCCTGGGGCGAACAGCTGCTGTCGTAAAGGGCGGAATCCTTCATGTAGTCTGCCACTTCCTCAGGATATGTTTCTATGTTCAGCTTTATCGGTTTACGCTTCATGGTTTCCCCCTGGTTTTGTAACTGTTAAATAATCGGCGCCTCGTGTTAAAAATACCTGTATTTTCTATAAAAAGTCAAGTAAGTTTCTTTATTAAATTCCTTAAAAGCATCAAAGACAAAATATTCAAGGAAAAACTCATGTTTTAGCCTTACCTTTCCACAGCATTGTTTTCAATATCTCTGCCACACTTTTCTCGCCAAGTCATTTGTCCCCAGTTCGCTACGGAACGCACGGAATAAATACGAACTATCCTCTGTAATGACCATTCCTCATCGGTCCAAGCCTCCTCTCCAACCTCTCTCCCTCCATTTCACACCCCCGCACTTTCCAGAACCCTATTTTAAAAAGCCCGGCAAAGGAGCACTCTCTCCCTGCCGGACTTTTTAGATACGCAAATTACCAACTTTCTTATTACCTCTTCCCCTCCTCCATCATCGTCTCCAGAAAGATCCCATATCCTTTCGTGGAATCCTGCACGAACACGTGGGTCACGGCGCCCACCAGCTTGCCGTTCTGGATGATGGGGGGAGCCGGACAGGAGTGTGTCAAGTAAGGGACAACTCTTTTTTGCTTTTTTCCGAATAATTTTTCTCTTCTTCCTCCAGCCATTCCTTTAACTTTTTCTGTAGCAATTTCTTATCCGGCAGATACAATTTATATTCTTTTGCATAAATGTTCGCATTTTCCGGAAGTGTCAAATCCACAAGAGCTTCATCACTTCGCTTACAAAGCAAAATACCAATGGTAGGATTCTCTCCCTCGATTCTTTCATAACGATCAAAATAATTTACATACATCTGCATTTGCCCTAAATCCTGATGAGTGAGTTCATCAATTTTAAAATCAATAAGGACGTAACATCTTAGTAATCTGTTATATAGGACCAAATCTACGTAAAAATTTTTATCATGAAATGTAAATCTCTTTTGACGCTGTTCAAACAGAAATCCCTTTCCTAATTCCAGCAGAAATTTTTGCATTTTTTCTATTACTGCTGTTTCCAGATCACTTTCATGGTAAGAAGCTTTATCTTCCAAACCCACAAACTCTAAGACATATGGTGTACGTAAAATATCCTGTGGTTTTTGTGGAACTGCTCCTTCATTTGCCAGCCGCATCACATCATTTTTATCCCGGCTCAAAGCAAGCCTTTCGTATAAACTGGAGTGGAATTGCCTTTTTAATGTATTTACGTTCCAATTAGAATGTATTGCCTCTTTTTCGTAAAAGTCTCTTTCGTCCCGATCTTCTATACGCATAAGCACTTGATAATGAGTCCAACTGAGTTTAAAGGGTATTTTGTTATACGCTATCTCTAATTGTCCAATTTCCGATTGGACAATTTCAAAAACCCGTCCGAATTGTCCAATTCCTGATTGGATGATTTCTTCTTCCCTGTCTCTATAGGCCATGTAAAACTGACGCATTCCTGCGACGTTGCTTCTTGAAAATCCTCTGCCATATTCTTCTGTCAGGTATGTTGACAATGAATCTATGACTTTAGCCCCGTATTTTGCCCTCTCCGTACCTCTCTGTTCTTGTTCAACGATATATCTCCCCAATAAAAAACTTGTAAGTACCGTAACCACATTCGCCATTTGTCCCACATTATTTCTGGCACTGTCAATCAGTTTTTTAGATTTGTCATATAAAAGCTGAAATTCTTTGTTATCTGTGCTTTTTATTTTCACATTGCCACCTTCCAATAATTTCTAATTTTTCCATATTATCCCTTTTTATATTGAGTTTTAAGCCAAAGCGTAAGATTTTTCATACAACTCTTATTCAAAATCCGTCACTGCAATATCCACCACGTATTTTGTACCGACTGGAAATTTTCCCTGTTGTATAGATTTCTCAAACTTATCTTTCCGTACAACCCACCTCTGCATAGATGGTTGATTACTGAGATACCGATTGCCTACGCCATTTCTATTTCCATAATAACATTCCAACCGCCCAATCTGTTCTCCATATCTGTCAAATAGTTTTACACCGGCCGAATCGATTAATATGATCCAGCCAAAAGCCAGAAGTGCACTTTTGCTAAATCCACACAAAATATTACTTTGTTTAAAACTCTCGATCCCATTATGATGCATAGTAATATTAAAATGGTAATCTTCACAAAAATCTTCTCTTCTCTGCAATATCAACCTGGAATTTCTTTCATAAGCACAGGCTGCATATTCGGGCTTCAAATCCGGAATATCCAGATATGTCAGCAAAAAGCCAAATATCTCTTGTTTATAGGTATAGTCAATAACTGCCCCCGCAAGAACCACATTTTCGTCTGACACGCCCATTTCCAGCGTTTCCTGAATTTGTAATAACTGTCTTTCTCTACTTAACTCCAAAAATTTATCAACATGGTTGATCAATATTCCTTTATTCATACTCCAACGGGAAGGTGTAACGAATAACGCAAATGGCTCCGAGGCTGACAGAATAATCCGTGCCAGTTCAATTTCTGCTCCGTTCCATCTGCCGGATATCCAGTCTTTGTAAAGCACACGAAAAAAAGCAAAGTTTGTTTTGTCACAAACGACCCGACAATTCGATGATGAACGATTTAATTTTATAAGCTCCGGAATTCTCGACAGTCGTTCTGCATAATCAGCCGTTCTCCTCTCAATATCATCCAAATTCACTCCCAAACTCGTTTCCATTCTCTCTTTCATTTCCATGACACACTCAGACCCATGAATCCACGGAGTGTCCCTGGTGGTTTTTATCAGTTTTCTCATTCCATATTCCGGAATTTCCCGGAAAAAATTTTTATTCTCCATTAAATACTTTTGAAACTGATCCGGCCATAATGTTTCAAGCATGATATTGGAATATAATGCCACATTAAAATCATCATCTTTACAATGTTTTTGAATCATCACCCAGAGCAATTCTCGGCTTCCCTCATCAAAATGCCATAAGAGTTCATACAGCATCATTAACCATTCTTTTGCTCTGTAATGATAGTTCTCCCAATCCACTTCTATATTTTTGAGATATTTATTGTCGCATCTTACCAAAGCGTACAGACCGTTTAATGCTGTTCGGGCAGCATCTGCATCTTCCGATAAAATCAGTATCTTCATGATCTGATAGAATAACGTTTCTATACTGTTCGCCTTGTCCCAGTCAATTAAATGATAATACGAATAATCCTCTTCTATTTCCGGTTCCTGAAAATGCCCAGCCGCCGTCATCCAGCTTCTTTGCATTTTTATAATTTCATCCATTCCGGTTTTACAATATTCTTCCCCCTGATGATACATGTTCCAGCGAACCAGCTCCGGCAAATCCGATTCCAAATAATAACTCTCCCGCTGTACTACATCATTTAAATAATCGCAAATCACTCGATCGGAAATTTCTGGTGCCGCTTGTCCAACCAAATATTCCAAAAAGCTGTTGTATTTAATACTGGAAGAATCTTTTCCAAATTCATATCTCAACAATTCACGGAAGACTTCCTCCGTTATTTCATGCCTGTCCGCCAGCCTCTGAACTACTTCCATAATCTCCAGTCCGTTCACACCGCTTTCATCATTTAAAAGATATTTCTTTACCGTTTCCATTGAAACATCGCAAGCAGAAATCGAATTGGCAGAGTCACACCATCTATCTGGAATTATATATTTGACCGGGTCTGATGCCAAATCAATATATGCTGCCCCGTACTCTCTCAAGCTGTTGTATATAGGTCCAATTCCACTTTTCTCCGCACATAATTCTATTGCTCTTTGAAGTGAATGAATCGTTGCATGATTAGCCTCATTTCTCCAATCAAGAAGCCCCATCCCTATTGCCCATATAGAAAGTAACTCCGTTTCTTTTAATATTGCATTTTTCAGATATCCAATCAACCCATCCACAAAATAAGAAGGTTCCTTAAAACCCTGTGCAAGATAATGGTTATTTTGCAGAATTCTCTTTATTTTCAGAAATCCGCCACTGAATATATCCGCAAATATTTTGCTGTTAAGAATATACTCAAGGCGGTTATCACCTACCACCTCCATTTTATCTGATATTTCTTTCACTGTTTCTGCATATTCATCTATAAACTTATCATTACATTCAGCAAGTGTATTATACCAGTTTAACAGATAATCTCCTGTGTACTCTTTATGTGAGGCATATCCAATCACAGACCAGCGGACCTTTTCCAGTACGTCTGCCATATCAATTTCATGATCCGCGTCATATTTTTCTTTCACTTCACAAAAATTCTGAATAATCCGATTTCGGTCACCTATGCTCTCCTTCCAAACCTTTCCGCCTTCTGCCAGCCATTCATTGAACCAGCCCCGTATCCGCTTTTTATCATTTCGATAATAAAAAATACCTGTGTCTAATAATTGGTTCACCGGATTTGTCGAAAACACAATTTCGCATATGCTATCTATGACACCTTTCAATGCAGTAGATTCATCTCTGGACAATATAATATATGCTTTAAGTATGAAGGGGCTTAAATAAAGAGTTTCAAAATCTCTGTCATTTGGTTTCCAGCGTTTTATCAATAATGCAGACATAAGCTGTTTCATCTCTTCTGCGTTTTCTAAAAATTTCGCTCCTGTATGTCTTGCATATAACCACTTTCCGATAAAGCAAATATTATTAAAATACATCCCAAAATATGTACGATTACTATAATTATGCTTGTCCATATAACGATCTGTTATTGCCGAGGCAACTACAGACCGTGGTTCCTGCTGGAGATACGCTGCAACAACTGCATATATGCTATAATAAGTCATCAAGTTTTCAATCCGGCTATCTGGCATATCAATATCTTTAATTGCATTCCATAATTGTTCTTTATGGTTTTCTGTCCACTGTTGAGGATCCGCCACAATCTGCATAAATGCAGATAATAAGGTTCCCATTTTGTTTCGTAACAGCCGTTCATGTAGAATATTCTCCACACGTTTCATATCTCCATACCGATTTTCTCCCAGCAGTTTTTTTATTCCCATAACAAGCGGATCTATCGGGGCCACTTCTAATGCGTCCAACGCATTTTCGAGCATTTCGTCTGATAAAAACGTAAAAATATTTTTTAAAACCGCTTCTGTCAGACAATATGCGAATTGATGACTAACCGCAGCCAAATCTCTCATACCTTGTAAAATTAACAATCTTCCAGAACGACATATACACTCTCCGAGCTTGTCTGCAAAGCTCCTGAGTCCCGGAGAAAGGAACTCCCGGTCCTCATCCTCGTACTCTATATGTGCATATATTTGTGTAATATTCATTTTAAAAAACCAGCTTTTAAACAGGCTGTCAGCCCTGTTTCGTTCTCCTATATCATATAATCGCTTTGCTAAACTCGTGACTGTATCCAGCATATTTAAATTCCATGTAGGTTCCGGCTGCACATAACATTCATACGGATGAATATTTACCGATATCAAATTTTTTCTGAAATTCACTTCTTCAATTTCATAGTTGCTCTTTTCAATTTGATCAATCGTCATATATCCAAGAGCCAGACATCTCATATGCGTCCAGTCAATCGGCCTATGGGCGGTAATGTCCTTTAAAATATCTTCCGATATTTCCTTAAGTTCTCTTATTTCAACACCATGGACATATGCTGAAATAATATAATCCGGAGAATAAACCTTTACAAATTCATTTCTCCTTCCAGCCAATTTCAAAAACCGTAAAACATCACTATAATATGCCCGGCTTTTTTCTTTTAAGTTCAAATAGTAATCTGAAAGTCCGGCATACACTTCTCTGATATGATCGATATCCTGTCCTATAATCCCTGATAAATATACTCTGACATCATTATGTAATATTGTATAATTCTCGTCTTTTGCAATCAACAATGGACTTAGAGCTTTCAACACGTTCTTCCAGCCGGATACAGATACATTTTCTTCCGGAAAGAATTCCTGTAACTTTACCGCATTAATCGGCTCATTAAAAAACGCAAACACTCCTGCCATTTTATAATCTGCAAATGGTATTTGCATATTTTTCTTTGCAACATCCCATATGGATTTATAATATTCCTGAATATTCCCGCTTAGCTTTCTATTTTGCAACTGTTTTTCAAAATCCACCGGATTCGGATGCTGTATCGCTTCCTGTACGGCAAAAATTGCTGCAAGTGTATTACCCTGCGCATATCTTCCTATAAGATTTGCAATTTGTTGCTTGTAAACAGAATTTTTCTCTGGTATTTTATTTTCTACCAAAGTCAATATATCTGCTGCCTGCAAAGATGGCACCGCTACTTCTTTGACCCATTCTGATTTTTCAAATAACCATAATGGATAATTCTTATAATCTTCCTTTGGCTGGCCAGCCAGGAAAATTTTTATATTCGCAGGAATGTATTCCGGAGCAGGAAGCGTAGGTAAAAAGGTTTCTTCCGGAAAGCCGGCCCTTGCAGCGTGATCAATGCCATCAATCGCTATAATAAAAGTACTGTTATTATCTTCCGCATACTTGGATGCTATTTTAAAAAACTGTTCTTTCATTTCCTCCAATGTCATTAATCCGTTGACAACTGGAACATCATATTTTTTCAGTTTACCTTTTAAAAGCTTTCTAAGCTGATTAAAAAGCTCATTCCAGAAATTCGTTTTATCAACACGCTTCGAAACGTCCATCGGTAAATACTCTTTTGACGGATCTATTGGTTCATATGCATAATACCTGATATTTATTATGCTATTTCTTTTCCCACTGATTTTACTTACAATGTTCGTTTTTCCTGTACCTGGAATTCCTGACAGAAACACAACTCTGCTGCTTCCATCCGTCAATTCGGTTTCCAATTTATTTACCAGATCATTTCGGCTTTTAAAAAACGGTTCTGCCGGAATCAGGTCATGATTATACGAAACGGTATCATCAGGCACAGAAAGAACTTCATAAACATCTTCTGCTGTAATACAGGAAGCTGTTCTCACAGAGGCCGTCCACATCCTTAATGCGTGATCCAGCTTCATCAGTAAAATTTCGGACACATCCGGCTTCACATGAAATACCGCCTGCAGCCTTTTTAACAAATCTTCTCCTATTTCTTCCAGCCCTACCTGACCCGTTTCTATCTCCAAGCAATGTAAAAATAACAGCTTATCCTCATCTTTTTCAATACATTCCAACTGAGATTTCCACTCGTCCCACGCAGATTCATATCCAGGAAAGCTTATTTCATCGAATGTTGTGACCTTTAAAGTTTGTCCCTTCAATTTTTGCCAAAATATGTTCAATGCCGGGCGCTTAATATTTTTGTCCATTCCACCAGAAGAGATTCGGTTTCCACTTTTCCTGTTCGTAAACAGACATACTTTTGTTTTTTGATACTTATCTTTTTCATCAATCCAGGATTTTGCAAGTTCCCCCAGAAGTGAATATTTATTTTTTTCATCTTTCTTAGAATGATCAACTGAAACAAGATTCCCGAATGTCAATGTATTATCCGCTCTTGTATGCTTTACCTGAATAAACAGCTTCTCTCCGTCTTCATATGTTACAACCACGTCGTCCAATCCCAGTTTTACATCCGCTTGTAACTCAACGCATTTGATACCATTGTCCGGATTAAGCATATCAATAATATACCGTTGGCCAACAGACCATTCATACCAGTAGGGATCCCCCATCCCCGGTTTTGTTTCAGCAGAATAATTCATCCAGTATTCTCCCATCTATTGTTTTTCTTATGATAAACGCTTAAAAATATTATAGCACAAAAAATTTCAACTCCGCACTATCATTGACAAAAACTTCCTATGACCTTACTAACATTGATTCATTCATATATTATCTTTTTTAGAGATTAATTATTAGAAACCAATTATCTTGACAGTCCCTACCTCTTCCCCTCCTCCATCATCGTTTCCAGAAAGATTCCATACCCTTTCGTGGAGTCCTGCACGAACACGTGGGTCACGGCGCCCACCAGCTTGCCGTTCTGGATGATGGGGGAGCCGGACATGCCCTGCACGATGCCGCCGGTCAGGGCAAGGAGCTCCGGGTCCGTCACCTGTACCACCAGTCCCTTATTGCTGTCGGTGGTGATATCTGCCTTGATGATCTCAATGTCATAATCTTTTAAGGTCCCGTCGGCGGAGCAGCGGATCACGGCGGAGCCAAGCTCCACGTCCTGCTTATAGCCCACGGGGAGGGCTGCCGACTCGGAAAGAAGGCTCTGGTCCTCCAGGCGGCCGAAAATACCGGAATCCGTATTTTTTTCCACATTGCCAAGAACCCCGTCTCCGTAAACAATGGTTCCGAGCAGGGAGCCGGGGGAGCCGTCCTCTCCCTTTAACACGTCCTGGATCTCGGCCCGCTCCAGAGTCCCGCCGGAAGCCTCCAGCCGCTTTCCCGTGTCACTGTCGCTCATGGCATGTCCCAACGCCCCGAAGCTTCCGTTTCCTTCCACATAAGTAAGCGTTCCGATTCCCTGGGCGTCGTCCTTGACCCAGATTCCGGCCTTCACGGTCCCGTCCTCGGTGAGCACCGTTTCCACCTTCGCCTCCATGATTTCCTCGTTGCGCCGGATGGTAAACACGCAGGGCTTCTCCCCGTTTTCCGCAATGGCCGAGATCAGGGCCTCTTTATCTTCCACCGGCCGGCCGGCCGCTTCCAATATATAATCTCCGGACTGGATAATCCCATAAGCCGGTTCCACCACGTTGCCGGAAATATCCGTCAGTTCACTGGTTCCGACTACCATGATCCCGTTCATTTCCAGATAAATGCCGATGGGCTCACCTCCGGGAAAAACGGAATGCTCCTCCACCACTTCCACCTGAACGCTCCGAAGGGGAAGCCAGCCGAACAGCTTGATATCCATATCATAATTGCCGGTCTTCATGCCCTGAACCGTAAAGGATTCCCCCGTATAAATGCGGACCGCACCCTCCGGGATGTTGGATTCACCGCCGAGAAGCACCTCTTCGTTCTCCGTTTCCAGCGTGCTCCCCCAGGGCAGCGCAAAGCGGAACCTTCCTTCTTCTCCTACCACAACATGGATTTTTCCCGGAACCTGATTTCTGATGTAATAATAAGAGAAGATACAGGTAAAAATAATCATAAGCCAGATCAGACGTATCAGCAGCCTCCTGTATTTCTGTTTCCGTGTCATGGCGCGCCTCCTGTCTCATATTTTTCCGATCACATTTTCCTATCACACTCCTTTAGTATGGGACAAAAAAACGAAGCCCATGCAAAAAGAGCCCCATTCCTTCTCGGTAATTTTTCCCTCAAAGGAATAAAGCTCTTCAATATCGGGCCGTATCATGTGGTTTCCGGCCGGTCCCGGATGGTTTCTGAAGCTTCCGGCCGGTCTGCAGAGATCCTTAAGCCTTCCGTTTTCCCGCCAGCTCCTTCATTTCCCTGGCATTTTGTTCCACGGCCCTGGTAATGGCGGCGCCGCCAAGGAGCCTTGCCAGCTCTTCGATCTCCTCGTCGGCCTTCAGCCGCGTCACCTCCGTGACGGTCCTTCCGTTCTTTATATTTTTTTCGATTTTGTAATGACAGTCGGCCATGGCCGCAATCTGGGGCAGATGGGTAATGCAGATGACCTGATGGCTTCGTCCGATGTCGTTTAACTTTTCAGAAACCCGCTGGGCCGTTCTGCCGCTGATCCCCGTATCGATTTCATCAAAGATCAGCGTCTCGATCTCGTCGCTGTCGGCAAGCACCGCCTTGATGGCCAGCATGATCCTGGAAAGCTCGCCGCCGGAGGCCACCTGGGAAAGCGGTTTTAACGGTTCCCCAGGATTGGTGGAGATCAGAAATTCGATCTCGTCAATCCCGTTTGCGCTTATGCGGGGAAGCTCCTCAAATTTCACAGAAAAGCGCACCTCCAGAAAATTAAGATCCACCAGCGCCTCCCGGATGGATTTCGTAAGCTTTTGAGCCTCCTCCTTACGGATCCCGGAAAGCTCCGCCGCCAAAGCGCAGGCTTCCTCCCTGGCCTGCCCATAAGCCTGCTCTGCCGCCTGCCTGCGCCCGTCAAAATCCCGGAGAGCTTCCAGCTTCTCCCTCCGGCTCTCCAGCGCAGAAAGCATTTCCTCACAGGTCCCGCCGTACTTGACCTGCAGGCCGTGCAGAAAATCCAGCCGGCTCTCCAGCGCAGAAAGCTCTCTGTCGTCAAACTCCAGCCCCGACGCATAATCCGACAGCGCCCGGCCAAGGTCATTCACCAGCCCCTCCGCCTCCTCTGCCTGAGAAAACAAATCCGAAAGTCCCTCGTCGTAATGGGCCGCCTCTGCAAGCTCCCGCACCGCCCGGCTTAAAAGATCCCCGGCTCCTGCCTCGCCGCCCGCATATTCCATCGCCTTTGCCAGGTTCCCCATGATCCTTGCGCCGTTCACCATCTGTTTATGGCGAAGCTCCAGCTCTTCGATCTCCCCCTCCTTAAGCTCCGCCTGCTCCAGCTCCCGGATCTCATAGGAAAGAAAATCCATTTCCCGGATCCGTTCCTCTTCTCCCATCTCATAGGAGGCCAGCTCCTTTTCTGCCGCCAGGAAGGCCCGGTAGCTTTTCCCCAGCCGCTCTCTAAGCTTCTGCTCCCGAAGCCTCGCATAGGCATCCAGGATCTCCAGATGCTTCGCCTTATGAAGCAGCGATTGGTGCTCATGCTGGCCGTGGATATCGATAAGCAGCGCCGTCACAGCCTTAAGCCTTGACACGGTCACCGTTTCGTCATTGATCCGGCACACGCTTTTTCCGCGGCTCATCCGTCTTGCAATAAGCACGGAACCGTCTTCCTCCACCGTCACTCCAAGCTCCTTCAGCGCCTGCTCCTTTTCCTCGCCCGATACGCTGAACAAAAGCTCCACCCCGGCAGGCTCCCCGTTCTCCCGGAGAAGCCCCCTGGCCGTCTTTGCCCCAAGAGCCATATTCACTGCGTCAATGAGAATGGATTTTCCGGCGCCTGTCTCGCCCGTTAAGATATTCAGCCCTTCTCCCAGGTTTACGTCCGCCTCGTCGATCAGAGCAAGATTTTTGACATGCAGATTTAACAGCATGGAACTCCTCCTTTTCCTATGACGAAGCCGCCGCCATAATCCGGCGCAGCTTCTCCATAACAATAATCGTGTCGTCCACGCTGCGCACGGCGCACATAATGGCGTCGTCCCCCGCAATGCAGCCCACGATCTCATGAAAATGCAGGGCGTCAAGAGCCGCCG